>NZ_CP120678.1:387500-592500 GCF_030273445.1 Selenobaculum gibii | reverse complement strand
TGTCGTACAAAATAAAATGGTGGATGGGGTTGGATTCGAACCAACGAAGGCAGAGCCGGCAGATTTACAGTCTGCTCCCTTTAGCCACTCGGGAACCCATCCGCATATAAAGTTATGGTGACCCTGGCAGGACTCGAACCTGCGACCCTTTGATTCGTAGTCAAATACTCTAATCCAACTGAGCTACAGAGTCATAACAAAAATGGTGGGCCCACCTGGGATCGAACCAGGGACCAATCGGTTATGAGCCGATTGCTCTACCGCTGAGCTATAGGCCCAAGTGGAGCGGAAAACGAGATTCGAACTCGCGACCCTCGCCTTGGCAAGGCGATGCTCTACCACTGAGCTATTTCCGCAATTGCACTAGAAATCCTAGCGACATTGATAAATTTTATCTTATTTTTTTCAATATGTCAATATATTTTATTCTGAAACTTGATTAATTAATTTACTATAGATAATCATACCAATGCAAATCATACTAATTCCGATCCAACTAACCGGCGATGGGAAAATTCCATTTAAAAATAGGACTTCTGTTATCGTTGCAAATATAATTTCTACAGACTGCGTAGCTTCGACCCCAGCTAATTTTGTCATATCGTCTTTTACTAAGTCAGTTGCCCAGAAAAAGAGTACTGTCGCAAGTAGTGATACAACAAAAGCTACAATTAAAACTTGAATCGTCTGACTAATGCTAGGTAACCCAACACTAACAAACCCATACCCCGCCAAAACTATCCACCAAGGCAAGGTCACAATCGTCATTCCCAGAACGCGTTGAAATGCGTCTAACCTTCCTCCGCATACCTCCATCATTTTTCTGTTTCCTAATGGATATGCAATTGCTCCAATTGTAATTAGAATAAAGCTAATCGTCAAATCCTCTAATCCAATAGCTTCAACATTTTCAAATTGAATAACACACACGCCTAAAATAATAAAACTCGATAAAAATAAACTGCGCCACGGAAACTTCTGCCTTACTTTTTTTTCGCCTGTTTTCGTCTTAACAGTTCGATAGAAAAAAGGTGTCATACAAATTCCTGCAACCAAAGTAATCTCCCAATTCACTGCAACAAGCCATGCTGGTGCATGCTTTGCAGCGATTGTCAGTGGAATATAAAAAACAACAAACCCTATAAAACTCCACCAAAACCAGCCTAATGGATTTCGCTTAATTTCACAAAATACAGCGGCTAAGTTCTTTCGCCAATAGACAATGGGAAGTAACATTGGAATCAAAAAAATATATCGTAAGGATGCTGCCCATATCCAGCTCCCGCCCTCCAATGCCATAGAACGATTTAATACATAAGTAAATGAAAATAAAAAAGCACTTATTATACCTAAGATAATTGGTTTCACTAAATCCCCTCACACGTAAAAATAAAAAGAGTGAAAAGTATTCTTCTCACTCTTTTCCGAACTATTTTTGTGTCACAATAAAATGATATCGCCACTTTTTCAACTTATACCAAATCATTGGAACTACCAGCATCGGTATACCTACATATAAAGTGGAACGTAAATCTTCTGTAAATGCAATTACCACTAAGCAAATGACTTGCATCCAAATGCCAAACAAAGTTACATATGGGAAAAATGGAGTTTTATATTTTAAAGTATGTTCTAATCCTTCTGCTATTATCTTTTTACGAAAATTGTATTGACTCCAGCAAATCGATATCCATGCCATCGCTCCCGTAAATCCAGAAACAGCCAATAAAT
Source organism: Selenobaculum gibii (assembly GCF_030273445.1). Classification (NCBI taxonomy): domain Bacteria; kingdom Bacillati; phylum Bacillota; class Negativicutes; order Selenomonadales; family Sporomusaceae; genus Anaerosinus; species Anaerosinus gibii. The sequence continues at coordinate 590,769 of NZ_CP120678.1, read as the reverse complement.
ACGTATATGCTGTTTCACTTGCATCAATTGTATAAAGTAAGATAATTAACCAACAACCAATAACAGATGCGAGAATAGAGTTTTGCGGCATACCATTTTTATTTAATGACCCTAACCATTTGGGCGCCATATTTTCTTTTGCTAATGCATGTAAAGCTCTTCCACTGCCATATAAACCAGAATTAGAGCAGGAAATTGCCGCAGTTAATACAACAAAAGCAAATAAATTGCCAGCCCAGCCAAAACCATAAGATCCTAAAGCTGCTGCAAACACACTTTCTTCTAAGGAAGCTTGATTCCATGGAAAGATACTAATCAATAACGAAATTGGTATAATATAGAGCGCAATAATTCTCCATGTAACATTGCGAACTGCAATTGGAATGCTCTTTTCTGGATTTTTACATTCTCCAGCAGCTAATCCGATAATTTCAGACCCTTGAAAGTTAACCAATATAATAACCATCGTTAAAAATACTGCCCAATATCCACTCGGTGCAAAACCACCGTTTCCTAATAAGATATCTGTACCAATAAATCCTTGGTCACCGATAACACCGAAGCAAATTAAACTACTTACACCTACAAACATGACTAATGCTGCTATTTTCACAATAGCAAGCCAAAATTCACTTTCGCCAAACTTTTCGACGTGAAAAAGGTTTATGACCGTCACTATCAAGCCAAAGAGAACAGCCCACCAAACTTGGCTGACTTCTGGAACAAACTTATTCATTATAATTCCAGCCGCTATCATCTCCGAAGGAACATACGCAATCCAATTTAACCAATACGCCCAACCTACTCCACATGCCCAGGTCGGAGATATATGTTCTCTCGCATACAATACAAATGAGCCTGATACAGGTTTTGCAACTGACAGCTCAGCCAAACACAGCATAACACATAAAACAATAATCCCACCTAATAAATACGCTAAAACAGCTGCCGGACCAGCTTGCTCTAAAACATAACCAGTTCCTAAAAAATATCCGCTTCCAATAATTCCACCTAGTGAAATAAGTTGCAAATGCCTGTTTTTCAACCCTCTGTTCATTGACGGTTCTTTCATGACCTTTTTAACACACCCTTTTTCATTTAATTCTCTTTTTGAGTAATCTAAGAATACTACAAATAGTTCTAGATTGCTATAAAAAAATCGAATTTATTTTTTATTTTCTTATTTTTTATTTCATCACTAAAAATACGATCTTTTGGTGTACATCTTATCGGTAATATGATAAAATTTCTATCATTAATATAAAATTTAAATCATTCTATTTTTAGTAAAATCAAGGAGCCTAGAATGAATAACAATTACCTTACTATTCAGCAGTCAACAGTAGCTGAATACGAAATAAACAAATCTAGATTTATTGCTTATTTAGAACGTATAGCAACAGAAAATGAAGCAATTGAATTTATTGAAAAAATAAAAAAGAAGCACTGGGATGCACGCCATAATTGTTCTGCCTATATTATTGGCGAAAAAGCAAATTTTCAAAAGGCCGATGATGATGGTGAGCCAAGTGGAACTGCTGGAAAACCAATGTTAGAAGTTTTGAAAAAAAATGGTCTAACTGATGTAGTAGTTGTTGTTACTCGTTATTTTGGCGGTATAAAATTGGGGGCTGGCGGTCTGATCCGCGCCTATGGAACCTCCGTGACAAATGCAATTTCCGCTGCACAAATTGTTGAAAAAGTATTATTTAGCCGTTTAGCAGTTACAATAGATTACACTTTATTAGGTACTTTAGAAAACAGCTTGCATTTGAGCAAGTATATTATTGAAAGTAAAGAATTTACGGATAAAGTCACATTAAATATTCTCGTTCCTAAAACTACAGTTTCTTCTGTTAAAGAATCAATCATCAATTGGACATCCTCCCATTGCTCTATTACTCAATTAAATGAATTCTTTTATGAGCTTTCAGTTTCTAATGAAGAAAAGAGTTAAAGATTAATAAAAACACGCTACTAATAAAAGCACAGAGGAAAATAATATTTTCCTCTGTGCTTTTAAAATTTAGAATATAAAGCTTTATATTCCTCCGTTTTTTCAATGAGTTTGTAAATATATACGTGTACACCATTAGGGTCATCAATGACAAAGCTTCTTTCACCCCAAGGTTTCTCTTGAATCTCTTGATAAATTAATAAGCCTTCTTTTTGCAATCTCTTATATTCAGCATCTACATCATCTACTTCTAACGATAAAATACAACCTCGTCCATTAAAAAATTCGCCTTCTTCGCGCTCTGGCAACGTAAAACTGATCCCCGCATCACGTTTAGGTGTAACCAATTCAATATACCAATTGCTTTCAAAAGCCAATTCAAAGCCAAAGTGTTTCATATAAAAGTCTTTTGACTCTTGTAATCTTTCTGTGCTAAAAGTCACATCAATACGCTTTATCTTCATATAAGAAACTCCTTCCATTTAAACTAATATTAATTAGTTCTGTTTTATTTTATAAAAACCTGCTACAAATTAAAACTAATCCCTATATAAAGTAGGTAAATACTCTGAGATGTTGAATATATAAAAGATAATTTAAAAAATGGAGTGAAGATATAGTTATGTTAGCTGAGTTAATTGAATCAGGATTTGGAAATAGTGAAGACCTTAATTGTGCTGAAAAAATTCTTTATGGCGCAAATCAAGCTTATCAATTGGGACTAAATAAAGATGCTTTAAAGTTATCAGCCGGATTTGGCGGTGGCATGGGCATAGGAGATACATGTGGTGCTTTAGCAGCAAGTGTTATGGTATTAAGCCTGCTCTTTGTCAAAGAACGTGCCCATGAAAGTTCAAAAATTAAGGAATTAACACAAAAATTATTTTCAAACTATCGCGATGAAATGGGAGATATAAACTGTACTCCACTCAAAGCAAAACATTGCCATCCCGAAAAAAAATGTTATAGCGTAATTTTTAAAGCCGCACAACTTTTAGACAAGATTATTTTAGAACATAAAAATGAAATCATAAAAGAAAAAGTTGCTATATGAAAATTCATATAGCAACTTTTTCTTTTATGATTCAATTCCAATAAAATTATCTTTTAGGTATTCACCAATTTTTTCGCCAATAATTTTTTTACCTTCAACATCTGGATGTAATCCATCACTTGATAATTCAGGACGGAGCCAGCCATTAAAATCAGATAACTCATGTGTAATATCTACATAATGTGTTTGTCTTTTTATCCATTCATTTACAATTCGTTCTTCTCTTAGCCATTCACTCGTCGCCACAATATTAGATACCGTCTTCATCTCATAAGGATTAATTGGCGCTACAGTAACAAATACAGGGGTAATATTATAAAATGAACATTTATATTTGATACGATTTAATCCTTGTATCACCTCAACGCCTTTTGTCCCTGCACGCAAATCATTAATTCCACCCATAATCACAAGTATCTCTGGTTTAAATGCCAAAACATCGTCATTAAACCTAGCAAGCATATCAGAAACAGTATTGCCACTATAACCTAAATTACGAATTTTCAATCCTGAATAATGCTGCCAATCATATAACGGCTCACTTGGAGGTACCGACACAGCACCGCCGCCATGCGTAATACTATCGCCTAAGGATGCAATCTTCCCACCGCTTTCAACGTTAAAAATTACTGGTTCTGACCACTTTCCAAGCGGAATATCCGAGTTATTTTTTGCACGAACACGCCACCAATAACGACCAGCCTGTCTATAGGCCTGCTCATCATAATAATCAAACGCAGATTGCCCTTGTATTTCTTTTGCTACAATTAGCTTATCGGGAGTTGTTAAATTATAATCTTCATCATAATAAACTTGCAAATCATATCCAGATGCTTTCAAGACAGGTATCCATGAATAAACTGGATACATTTTTGCATATGACAGCTCATCAAACTTCGTTGTAGTCAATGGACTAACTGGGTCTAGCTGAGCTTCGCTTATTTTATAAGGCTGAGAAAACTTATTCAAAGGTTTCTTATTAATATCAATTCCTCTTACTGACCAATATAAGTCACCATTCTCTAAATTAAGTAAAGATGCATCAAGCTCATATCCTGGTGTAGAAATCCATTCATTTTTCCAAACAGCTTGACTCGGTTTATTTGTTTTTCCTTTTGTAACGATCAATTCATATCCCGCAGCATCGGGAACGGTATCCCAAACTATCCGAATCTTTTTTACATCATTCATTTCTTTCTTTTTTGCAAAAACATCATTTGATGAAAAAAGACTCATACAAAAGATTCCACTTAAAAACAGAACAAAAAATTTTTTTAACATCTTATTTATAAATCCACTCCAAATCCAATAAAAATAGCCGGGCAAGCAACCCAGCTATCATTATACTACAAAATTCTCTTAACGTGTAATAATTCTTACCAAACGATCGTATAGTAAATAGTCCCACATCCATTTTACGAAAACAACCACTTTACTTCTAAAATCAATTAATCTCCAAATATGAACAACAAGCCAAATCATCCACGCACTAAAACCGCTTGATTTATAACTGCCCATACTAACAACTGCTTCATTACGCCCAATCGTCGCCATATTTCCAACTGGTTTAAACTTAAATTCTTTTAGTTCTTTCTCCCGAATGGAATTTACAATATTATGAGCTGCTACATCTGCCTGTTGCATTGCTACAGGCGCAACGGTTGCTAGTGGTCGTCCATCTTGAACAAAATGCGCCATATCGCCAATGACAAAAACTTCTGGATGATCTGCAACTTGTAAAAATTCATTTACCATAACACGACCACCGCGATCCTGCTCACATCCCATTGTATCTGCAATACTTTCTGCGCGCACACCAGCTGCCCAGATCACTGTATTGGTTGGAATAATTTCTCCACCTTTAATTTCTAAGTTCTTTCCATCATAGCCTAATACCTGTACGCAAAGGCGAACTTCTACATGTTTACGGATGAGTGTTTCAACCGTAACATCGCGCAATCTTTCAGGCATCATCGGTAGTAATTTATCCGTAGCTTCAACTAGTACAATACGAACCTCTTTAAAATTAAGTGTATGGTATTCTTTTGCCATTACTAGATAAATAAGTTCTGAAAGTGCCCCAGCTTCTTCAACACCTGTCGGTCCTCCGCCAACTACAACGAAAGTAAGCATTGCTTTTCTTTTAATCGGATCGGTCTCATGCGCCGCTAACTCAAATTGACGTAATACATGGCTGCGAATCTGCACTGCTTCTTCCAAGGTTTTCATACCTAAAGCATTCTTGGCGAGATTTTTCATTCCGAAAAAATTTGTTGTAGCACCAGCAGCCATTAACAAATAATCATAGCCTACTTCACCATTATCCGTCACTAATTTTTTATTTTCCAAATCAACATTTTCGACTGTAGCTAAACGAAAATTTGCATTATTATATTTTTTAAATGTAGCTCTTACTGGATAAGCAATATCATCAATGGATAAACATGCTGTGGATACTTGATATAATAAAGGTTGAAACAAATGGTAATTGTTTCTATCAATTACTGTTATATTTATATTGGAATCAGCCTTCGCTAGTTTTTGTGCTGCTCGAATTCCACCAAAACCTGCCCCGACAACAACAACATGAGGCTTTTTCATATCTTCATTCATCATTTTTTATTCAACTCCTAAAGCTGTCTTTATTTAATAGGATTTCTAAACGATTGAGAACTATGTCATCTGCTATAAAAACAAATTTTAACCTAACTATATTATACTTAAAGTTGAATTTATATGTTCTCAAAAAAGAAAGTTATTTTTTTAACAATCTTCTCTATATAAAAAACCGTTAGTAATAACAGTTTGTTAAATTACTGATTAAATCAAGTCTTACTTTATTTAATCAATGATATTATATTCAAATCACAGCAAACCTATTTACCATGCAAAAATTTTCATAAAGATAAATGATTAAGTTCAAAAATTAACTTACTCTCGCATAGAAAAAACTGTTTTATTCAAACAGCTAAAAACTCTCTTGCAATCCTTATCAAAAACCTTTGTTAAATTGTAATATTTTTATCCCATGCAGTACATTATATTCGATAGTAAAAAAAATAACAATCACTTTTTATAAAATTCACACTTTTTTAACAAACTTTTTTGAAATCCGGCAAATATATTTCAAAACATTAAAAAATTAGGCGATTTCTCATCTCAGAAACCGCCTAATTTTTTAATATTTTTTCCTTTTCATTGATGACGGATATCCCATCTGTTCGCGATACTTCATCACTGTCCGTCGCGATATTTTCATCTCTTTTTCTTTCAGTAATTCACATATCTGCTGATCACTTAATGGATTTTTTTTATCTTCATGTTCAATAAAATCTCTCATCACATCTTTTATCTGACCAGCAATTAGCTCTTCTTGATGTATACCTAAATTTGCCTGAAAGAAATTTTTTAAACGAATTAATCCATACGGTGTTTGTGCATATTTGTTTGCAACAGTACGGCTTACCGTTGATTCATGAATCTCTAATTCTTCAGCTATTGTTTTCATCAACAAAGGTCTCATAAACTTCTGCCCTTTATCAAAAAATTCTTTTTGCTGCTCAACAATCGCAGTCATTACTCTATATAAAGTATTCCGCCGTTGCTCAATACTTCGCATCAACCAAGTAGCTGCATTGACTCTTCCTTCAATATATTTCTTTGTTTCGCTATCTAAATCTGCTATATTCTCATAACTTTTACTAATTCTAAGTTTTGCTAACCCATAATCATTAATAATCACAACGTATTCATCGTTAATTTTTCTTACAATTACATCAGGAGTAATATATTCAGCCTGATCACTACCAAACTGCAAACCAGGTTTTGGATTAAACTTTTGAATAATTTTAGCAGCCTGCTGTACTTCACTGGGTGAAAAATGAATTTGTTTTGCAATTGCCTTATAGTTTTGCTGCCCCAGTTCACTCAAATAAGAATCAATTAAAAGCTGAACAATTCCATGATAAAGATCCTGTTGCTTTGCTTGAATCGTCAAACACTCTTTCAATGATCTTGCCCCTACGCCATCCGGCTCAAAAGTTTGAATAACCTCTAATACCTCTTCTATATAACTCCTTTTCTGATGAAAAATTGCTGCAAATTCTTCTACGGGATTCTTTAAGTATCCATTATCATCTATACACCCAATCATATATTGGGCAATTTTTCTCTGCAAAGGATCAACAAAACTTAATTCTACTTGAAGTTCTAAAGTTTCAAGTAAGCTCGGCTTTAAAGATGACTTTGATTCAAAATTAACTTCTTCTCGATCAGGATTTATCATAGCATTCGAATAACTGGTATCATCATCTAAATATTTAGCTAAAGCTTTAATTTCTTCGAACGAATAAGTAGTTTCATTTTCTGAATTATCCTCATACTCTTCTTCAAATTCCACTGCTGGATTCTCCAAAAATTCACTTTCAATCAAATCTGATAATTCCTGCGCAGATAACTGTAAAATCTCAATTGCCTGCCTCAATTGTTGAGTCATAGCTAATTTCTGCTGCAATTTTAAATTTAATCCCTGTTCCATAAGCTTTACCTCATTTTCAGCAAGTATTTTTATCCGATGACTAGGATTCAGATGGCATTATAATTCTATCCGAATCAAGTCTTCCTTCATTGAAAATAGCCGCTGCAATAGCGCCACCAATACCAGAACCTTGATTTTCTAAAATAACCTTAATATTTTTTGCTTTTTCATCTCCTAAAAGTTCAACAAAAGTCTTCTGAATTAATTGTGCATAACCAGGCATTTTCTCATATAAAGAACCATCAATCGCAATATGATGCTTGTTATTAAAATTAAAATCCATATGTTGTATAATTCCAATATACCCAGCCGTTACAAGCCTTGCCGAACGCCTGATAATCCGTTTCGCAATCTCTACAATATATGAATATTCCATCTCTGTAAAAGTATCTTCAATTTGAGCGAAAAAAATTTCTTTTGTTTTCCGATAATTAGGACTAGAATCTTGTATAATCTCTGATAAATCTTTGCTTGTAAGCACTATCTCCTGTTTTAGCATACCTAACTCCTTCAAAACCAATACAAGCAACCGTCCTAAATATTTTCCAGCAACCATTTTTTCAAATACTTGTTCACCCTTCTTTTCACTTTGTTGATCTAAAATCTTGTCAAACGTATTTAATCGTAAATGACTAAAATTACCCGATTCCAAGTTGATAATCATTGGACATCGCTTTCCGTCATAAGATTCTAGATAAGCTGTATTATGCCCAGTTCCACAAATTGAACCAATATGAACACAATCATCCTTATATGCAGCCGCTAATATCGTTGCCACCGTATCATTGATAACAGCTACTGGAATAATATTACTACGACCTTTCCTTATTAATGCATCACTTAGCAATGCATTAACATCCTTTCCTTCCACTCCTTGTACAGCAAACTCTTTCGTCCATACTATGAGTCGCGCATGATTTAATGCAGACTGCTCCGATGGAAAAGAAAATGTATGGCCTAAAAAATATCTATATTCATCATCCGTAACTTTTCTAATTAATTCCGCAATAAAATCAAATAACTCTTCCGCACAAACATTGTTAGTTATATAATTATACGATTCCGTAATTAACGGTGCAGTCACTTTTTTTATCACTTTAAAACGCCCTTGTCCAAGCAATGCAATTAGCAATATCCGAAGATTAGTTCCTCCAAAATCCAAAGCTAAATAATGTCCTTTTTCTTCACCATTTGGTAATTGCAAATAGGATTTTAACATTTTAAAAGAAGATTTTTCTTTTTTTAATCCCCGTTCAATTTCCTGACAAAAAACATCGGCAATCCTCTTTAATTGGATAGAATCAATCTCAAACTCCTGTAAACATTCATTTATCTTTGACTCTATAACTCCCATACAATCACCAGCCCATTTTAAATCTTCTAATTGCATTATAACGCCATTGTTCAATGTTTTCCTCAAGAAAACCTACCACTCGACGTTTCAACGAGGCGGAAGATATATGCCACCACCTGTTATTTACAGTTGCGCTCGCACCTATTTGGAGGTGGGAGAAATCTTGTTCCGAGTTATATCACAATTTACTTTATTCCTATGGATAATAAGAAATGCCGAAAAAGAAACTTTTTTCTCTCGGCATTTCCTATTCATATGATACTCAAGGACATTTCAGTAATTTAAATAAACTGCTAAAACCCTTAAAATGCTAAATATCCATTATGGATTTGGTTTTGTTGCCAAATATAAGCCCATTCCCATCAACATCAAAAATGCAATGATTCCAAAAATCTTCGTTGTTTTGGAATATTTACCATAACGATAGAACAAAAACAGTCCCACTGGAAAGAAAATAAAGGTTACAAGCATGATAAACCATGGATTTTGATGGATATTTGCAATTTTGGGTACTTCCTGAAACTCTTCCGGTTTTACTTTTTTCTCAATTTTAGGACGATTCAATTTAAAATTTTTTTGCATCGAACTTTTACGTTTTGCCAAATCATCACACCATCTTTCTATTATCCCTATTATTGATATCTAGATGCTGGCAATATTTCTAACCAATATCCATCTGGATCGCTAATAAAATAAATGCCCATTTCTTTATTCTCATAACAAATACAACCCATTTTTTCATGCAATGCATGTGCTGCTTCATAATCTTCCACTAAAAAAGCCAAATGGAATTCATTTTCGCCTAAATTATATGGCTCTTTTCTTTCATGTAAATAAGTCAGCTCTAATTGATGGGAAGTAGTACCATCGCCCAAAAATACTAAAGTGAAATTCTTCCCTTCCTTACGGCGTACTTCTTTTAATCCTAAAGCTTCATGATAAAAAGCCAAACTTTTTTCTAAGTCAAAAACGTTTAAGTTATTATGGAAAAACTTAAATTGCATAATTAAACTCCCCTTTATATTCATCTTGTACGTAATTTTCTACACAAACAATAAGATATCCTCCTACGATTGACCTTCAACAATTTCTTCAAGATATGCCCATCGTTCCATTAAATTCTCTAGCCTTTTTACTAACTGCTCTTCATCTTTAGTCAACTGTGCAAGAAGTTCAAAATCTGCACCAGCCATATTGATTTGTGACCGTACGGCTTTTAGTTCACCTTCAGCACTAGCAATCACAGCTTCAATTTCATCATACTCTTTTTGTTCTTTAAATGAAAGTTTACGCTTAGTTGCTACCATACGAGGTTTTTCTTTCGACGCAGTTTTAATCTCATTTACCACTGTTTTATTATCTTCTGTCCGCTTATCTAAAATCTCTTTATAATCTAAATATCCACCAATATATTGCGTTAATTTACCATTTTCCTCATAAGCAAAAACCTTATCTGCTAAACGATCAATAAAATATCTGTCATGCGAAACAAATAAAATTGCCCCATTAAAATTGTCAATAAAATCTTCCAATATCGCTAATGTTTGAATATCCAAATCATTTGTTGGCTCATCAAGCAATAATACATTTGGTTCGCTCATCAAAATTCTAAGCAAAAATAAACGTCTTTTCTCCCCACCGGATAATTTTGCAATTGGCGTCCATTGCAAATTTCCCGGAAATAAAAACAGTTCCATCAATTGACTTGCGCTAAGCTTTGTTCCATCAGCCATCGTCATAAAATGCGCAGCTTCACGAATATACTCAATCGCACGCAATCTTTCATCCATATCCACATTGCTTTGACAAAAGTATCCGATTTTAACGGTTTGCCCAATTTTTATGATGCCATTTGTCGGCTCAATTTTTCCAGCAATTAAATTAAGTAACGTTGTTTTTCCCGAACCATTTTTCCCAATAATCGCTACCCGATCATTTCGCAAGACAATATAGGAAAAATCATTGATAATTTTCTCACCATTTACTTCATATCTAACATTTTCAAGCTCAATTACCGTTTTACCGAGACGTGTAGAACCCAAACTCATTTCCATTTTAGCGTTTTGAATATCAACTTTTCTATTACTTAATTCTTCAAACCGTTCAATTCTTGCTTTTTGTTTTGTCGAACGAGCTTGTGCACCACGACGCATCCATGCCAATTCTGTACGCAATAAATTTTGTCGTTTTCTTTCACTTGCCTCTTCTCGTTCTTCCCTCATCATTTTTAACTCAAGAAAATTTGTATAATTCCCCGTATATGTATAAGCTTTTCCTTTATCAAGCTCAAGAATCTTTGTTGAAACTTTATCTAAAAAGTAACGATCATGCGTAATCATCAAAAGTGCGCCTTTTGCTTTTTTCAAATATTCTTCTAGCCAACAAATTGTTTCACTATCCAAATGATTCGTAGGTTCATCTAAAATCAATAATTCACAAGGCTGAATCAAGGCACTCGCAAGTGCTACCCGTTTCGCCATTCCACCAGAAAGCTGGCCCGCCTTTAGATTATAATCACGTATTCCAAGCTTTGTTAAAACAGTCTTCGCATCACTTTCGATTTGCCATCCATCCAGCTCGTCAATTTTTTGACTTAAATTGAGCAATTGTTGTTGTATATTTTTATCTTCAGCCGCTTTTTCGCTAATCGACAGCAACATTTCATACTCACGCAACACTTGCATTAATGGATCAGTTCCTTTAAACACTTCCATCAAAATCGTATTTTCCGCATCTAACTCACTATCTTGCGCTAAATACCCAACTCGCATCGTCTTCGCTTTTATCAAGTTTCCCGAATCTGCCGGAAGTAGCCCGGCAATCGTCTTGATAAAAGTGGACTTTCCCGTTCCATTTACACCAACAATCCCAATTTTGTCCCCTTCATCAATACCAAAACTAATATTTTCAAATAAAGTTTTATCACCATACGTTTTCGTTAAATTTTCAATTGATAAAATCATCTAATAACCTCTTTACAAACTAAAATTCTTTAAACTATTATAACATAATCCCGCCTACTTCGTTGAATGCTTTAAATAACACCTTAAAATAAGGAACAATTGGGGACGTTCCTTTTTTGTCAACATCTCGCTATAATATCTCTTGATATTCCCGTTACTCGTTCTATCTCTCTTATTGATAATCCTAATTTTTTCAACTTCCTCAAAATTTTATTTCGTTCTATTATTTCAAAACTTCCTATCTTATGCGGCTCTATATTATTCGTATTCTTTATGATTATCTGGCGAATTTCTTGTTCATTTAGTTTTTTTCGCCCTTCTACTTCAAATTCATTTTCTACCATCTTTTCATGAGCTTTTATCCATTCTTTCATTCCTAGCATTTCTAATGATAATTTTACATCCACAAATTCTTGCTTACCTCTATATTCATTAAAACTACTATATTTGTAGCTTTCTAATCTTTTTATAATTCCCGCTTTCAATGGGTTTTGATGTATATATACAATTAAAGGAATGAAGTATTCATCAATTTCTACTACTTTACTTTTGTATCTACTTCCTATTAAAGCTCCACTTCTTTGATATTTTTTATTAAATTTCATTACATATTTTGTTAATAGTCTCTTTATTATTGTTGATATATCCCCTAGATGGGCTTCTTTCAATAGAATGTGTACATGATTTGCCATTAAGCAATATGCATGAATCTCAAACTGCATTTCTTGTTTTAAATCTTTGAGGATATCCAGCATATATTTAAAATCTTGTTCTTCCTCAAAGATATTTTGATGATTAATTCCCCTAAATACTACATGATAAAATCCACTTTCACTTAACCTTCTTGCTTCGCGTGACATTTTATCACCTCTCCGTTCCAATTATATTCAAATGTATTATTAGTGACAAAAAAGGAACGTCCCCCTTGTTACCCCTTTAACAATTTGCATAAATTTCACAATTATGTTTTTATAATATATTTTTCAGTTTTATTTGTAAACATTTTTATGTAATGTAAAAATTTATTTATTTTGTAATAAAAAATAACTCTATAATCAATGTTGTGATTTTGCAATTCATCACAACATTGATTATAGAGCCACTTTTTCAAATCTGCTTTGAAGCAGTTATTCTGTTTTACAAACTTATTAAAAAACAATCACTATTTTTAGCAAATTAGCTAGAAATTTATCTTATGAATTTATGACTAAGCCTCTCCAACTAACTTGCCTATTTATTTTATTGAGCCAGCTTTTTCTGGTCTCTTTTCAATATATCGGATAAACTCCTCAAACTCTATCGCGGGACTATAAAGATATCCTTGATAGTTTAAACATCCTACTTTTTCTAATTCAACTCGTTGATTTTCAGTTTCTACATATTCAGCTAAAACAGTAAACCCAAGTGTATGCGATAACGCAATGATAGAAGAAACGATTTCTTTTGCTCTTGGATTCTCCATGATTTTTTTTACCAGTGTTCCATCCAGCTTCACCATATCAAATTGATTCACTTGCAAATACTTTAATGAAGTATGTCCCATAGAAAAATCATCAATGGCTAGCTGAAAACCTCGTTTGCGAATTCGTGCAAACACCGCTTCTGTATCCTCATCACAACATAAAGCAGTTTGTTCAGTAATCTCTAAACAGATACTTCCTTTTTGAACCGACTTTTTCTTAGAAACCTCATCTAAAAACTTTTCAAAAGTTGTATCTTGTATTGTAATAGCCGATACATTGATACAACTTTTTAATGGCTCTTTTCGGTTGAAATTAATAAATTCCATATCATGCACTGCTCGCACAACAACGAATTTTTCTAAATCTTTTAAAAAGCCTGCTTCTTCCGCTAATTTTATCATTAATGGCGGATAAATCATCCCTAAAAATTCATTTTCCCAGCGCAATAAAGCCTCTGCACCTACACATTGCTGTGAATGATTATGCTGAGGTTGATAAAAAAGCTTTAATTTTTTTTCTTTTAACGCTTCCTTTAACTCAACAAGCAGTGCTTTTGCTAACCTCCCACGCTGATCTTGTAATTGTGTTAAAATAATATTTTTATTTATTTGCTCATTTTTTTGTAAAGTATCAATTAAATCTTGCAAATAATTTTTAGCTATACGAATTTTTTCTGCATCATATACCCGAATGAATGGACGATAAATGAATGTACCTACAAGCAAAATGATGCCTTGTAACACTGCTCCCATGTACGACTCCGTTGCAAAATAACCTGAAAAAAATATCGGCATCGTCCAATGAATATCATGCATTATCACAGGAACAAATCCTATACTTACGAAAAAATAAGCAATACAATAGCCAATAATCGGGACACCAATAAACGGAATAAATAAAATAGGGTTAAATACAATAGGTAGCCCAAATATTAAGATTTCGCTTACATTAAAAAGTATCGGTACTGCCGCAATTTTTGCTATTCCACGGCTACTTTTCCGTTTGCTAAAGAAAAAAACCGCCAACAATAAACATGTCGAAGTTCCACACCCGCCCATAAGAATATAAATATTAAAAAATTCTTTCGTCAAAATTTCATGAGGAATTCCCCCCATGCTAATTACAGGAACATTAAGGACTGTCGTTGAGGGAAATAAATGCTGTGCAACTCCTTCCAGAACATTACTTCCATGAACACCCAAAAACCATAAAAAAGTAGTAGAGAAAACCCAGCAAATTCCGCCCAAAAAGGACCTGCCTTCTTGAGAAAATAACAAGTTAGCTATCTGTAAAAAAAAATCTTGAAAAGAAGAATATCCTAATCCTTGTACAACAAATGCGTTTATGCTCGCACAAGGAAAAATAATAAACAAAATCGGAAAGATTTCCGAAATTGCTTTATTTATATTACTGTCTACACCAACTGAAGAAAATTTATAATAGCACTTTTGAGAAATATTTTTTCCATATTGATAGAAAAGAACTGGAATGATTGCAGATACGATGCCAGTAAACACCCCTAATGCACCAAATGAAGTCAATTTTAAATTATTTCCTGAAACGCCTGTAAAAATAAAAAAGCAAGTAACTGCTGTTAATGGGATTCCATACTTAGAACCGTATAATTCTATATTATCTCTCGCATATACACTGCTAATTGCTAACATAATGTAAACTGCCAACATTCCAAAAGTAGCATCATAGATATAATTCATAATGTTTAAAATAACACCATTGCCAAATGAAGATAAAAAACTTTGATACTCTTCAATAGGAATATTTTTGCAGATTAGAATGAATGAGCCAATCAATACAATTGGTATTGTCATTACTAGTCCATTTCGTATAGAACTTACTACAGGAAGTTTTTCAATAGCCTCAAATAAATTCAAAATCTTCTGATACATTAATTCACCCACCATCGTCCAATACATTCCTTCTTCTTTTCTCGACATTATATTACCATATATTACTTGATAGATAAATAAAAAAATGATAGTTAGGGCAAGAAATGATTTGCCCAACTATCATTTTTTTAGATTTTTTTACTTTGTGCATGCACTTCATCTTGATACTGTTTCCCCATAGCAATCCATTTTGCCCATGAATTTTCACTATTGGCGAACGAATTTAATATTTTAGTTTGAATCGCATGTGCTCCGCCAAGAATATTGAAATTTTCTACAATAAAGCAATAAATTAAGCATCCTAGGCTTACTAACCCAACACTAATTAAAATCTCCCATATCGAAGGGAAGTATCCTGTGCCATGATAACTCAACATAGAAGTAAATGTATAATTCATACGATTTAAAATTACGCCACCTACTGTTAAAGTCCCGTAAGTGACTAACCATGCCCGTTGATTTGCCAATGAACTAAAAATGATTGCTATCGGAATAAATATTCCTGCCACCATTTCTAGCCAAAACATATTACTAGAAAATGATCCATCAAATAAAAACGCAATTTTGTCATTCCAGTATAAATCGCCAAATCGAATCAGTACATAAGCAATCATAACTCTGCCGCCTACACGAGACAACATTTTCAATACATCGACTGGAATTGTATGCGAATATGCTCTTCTTGCTAGTTCCGTCTCCAAGCATAACATTGCCGATCCAACAAAAAATGAAGAAAGTAAAAAGTAAAGCGGCATCAATTCACTCCACCAAATCGGATCCATTTTTGATTTCATAATTAAGAATAATCCGCCCAAAGTTGCCTGATGAATTACCGGAAAAATAATTCCGATGAAAATTAAAAAGGGAACAATTCTCATGGCGATTTTATTTACTCTTTCGCTAATTCTCTCTGTAACAATTTCACAAAAGAATTGTAAGCCAGCTACTGTTACATAAATAGATACACAAACTAATACCGCAAATAAAACTGAAGTATATCCCATTGATACCATTGGTCGCCAAAAGTTATGCCATTGACCAATATCAAGGAGTAATCCAACCATAACTAAAATATAACCAAACAAAGAAGTTAACAATGCACCGCGTGCAACTTCTTCATAC
The DNA here is from genome assembly GCF_030273445.1 of Selenobaculum gibii. Taxonomy (NCBI): domain Bacteria; kingdom Bacillati; phylum Bacillota; class Negativicutes; order Selenomonadales; family Sporomusaceae; genus Anaerosinus; species Anaerosinus gibii. Next base: position 574,412 of record NZ_CP120678.1, on the reverse strand, counting down.
TTTTGATAGCGAAAGCTATAAACCAATAACGCAGAACCATATCCGCCACCGGCAAGTGCTACCCCTACCATATCATCAAAAGCAATCCATAAGCCCCACGGCCATTGATCATTTAAATTTGTTACCAGACCGAATCCTGTTAAGAGACGAACTACAATAATTGCCGCGCATATCGCTACAAATCCAGTTAATATAAATCGAATCGGCGTAATTGTAAACTTCCAACCTAAAAAATCTAGTTGTTTATATGTGCGCCCCATATCTATCCCCTCCTACTCTTCTTGTTGTTTTTCTTTTTCCAATTTACTTCTTCTATTACTATAGTAAGCAAGACCAGCCAAAAAAGCTCCCCAACCAACTGCTAAAAACGGTACTTTTGATAAATAACGCTCTGTATACGTAGATGGTGGTATCGATTCTAAATGCGTTTTAAAACCAAGCTTTTCAAAATCAACATCTGAAATATACAGCCAGTTTGTCCCACCAACTTCAGTCGCTCCATAAATTTTTTGTATATACTTTGCATCACTATGAATTCTACGCTCAGCTTCTTTTAATAAATCATCACGATTACCAAATGTCATCACATTCGTTGGGCAAACACCAACACAAGCCGGCGCCTCTCCATGCGCAATCCTCGATGAACACATTTGACACTTCGTTACAAAAGGCAGCGCTTTTTCCCATTCATATTTAGGAACATCAAAAGGACATGCTACCATACAATATCGACAACCGACACATAAATCCGGATAATAAACCACCGCACCATTTTCATCCTTTTGCAAGGCTTTCGAAAAACAAGCAGATGCACAAGCTGGCTCAAGGCAGTGCATACATTGTTGTTTAACAAAACGCCATATAGGATTCCCCTGATTGTCTTTTATTTCGTGTTTTGTTACAATCGTCCAGTTTTTATCATTTAAAACCGCTTCTTTTCCAGTCTCATTTGTCGCCGGCTTTTCTTTATTAAAATCAGTTCCATTCCACAATTTGCATGCTACAGTGCAGCTGCCACAACCAATACATTTTGTTAAATCTACTAATACCCCTTTCGTCGTAGACATCTTTTTCACCTCACATCACTTATTTTTTATTGTCAATTGATAACTTCTATCTGTATAATGCGTATGCAATAATTGCTCAGCTTTTTTACTCAGTGGTTTTTCTAAAAATTGATCATATAAATCTTGCACTTCTTTATTTGTATGACTTAAACGCTTTACGCTTCTCTTACTATCCAGTTTATATAAATTTTGCATTCTTAAAGTTCTTACTTCATCACTTGGTGGCAGGGAAGTTCTTGGCTGTCCACCACCAGCAATACATCCGCCTGGGCAAGCCATAAATTCAACAAATTGCCAAGGTGCCGTATGATTACGAATTCTCTCCATAATAATACGCGCATTTTTTAACCCGCTACATACTGCAACTTTTACTTCACCAACACCCGGTACATTTGCCGAGGCTTCTTTTACCCCTGCTAATCCGCGAACTGCCTGCCAATCTAATAACACTTCTGGCGGATCTTGCTTTGTTACCAACCAATATAAAGTACGAACTGCAGCTTCCATTACTCCACCTGTAGTACCAAAAATTTTTCCTGCCCCTGTACCTTCTCCTAGAATTGAGTCGTATTCAGTATCTTCGAGTGTAGTTAGATCAATATTATTCATTTTTATCAATCTCGCTAATTCGCGTGTAGTTAGGACATAATCCACATCACGAATATTTTTATCCCCCAACATTATTCCTGCTGCATTCATTTCGGGACGATTACATTCGTATTTTTTTGCCGTACAAGGCATGATAGAAACAGAAACAATATCTTTCGGATGAATGTTTTTATGCTTCGCATAATAAGTTTTTATTAATGGACCAAGCATTTGTTGTGGCGATTTACAGCTTGATAAATGTTCCATAATATCGGATCCAAAGTATTCACAAAATTTTACCCATCCCGGACAACACGAAGTAAATTGAGGCAGCTTATTCGGTTCTTTCAGCACTCGATGAGCAACTTCCGATGCTTCTTCCATAATTGTTAAATCTGCCGAATACGTTGTGTCAACTACCGCATCAAATCCTATTTTTTTTAATGCAGCTACTTGTTTTCCCTCAACGATTGTACCCGCTTCAAGTCCAAATTCCTCCCCTAATCCAACCCGTGTTGCTGGTGCGGTTTGCACGATGACAAATTTAGTCGGGTCATTTAATGCTTTTACTACCTCGTTGATGTTTGATTTTTCCGTGATTGCTCCCGTTGGACACCACAAAGTACATTGTCCGCAATGCACACAAGGGGTATCATCCTTTATCGGTAGTTCATAGCTTCCATATACACTCATTACATTTTGGCAAACTTCTAAACATTGACCGCATAAAATGCATTTCGCATCATCGCGCATAATTGATGGATTCTTGCTATCAATTGCAATTCTGCCTTTTACTTTTATCGGATAGTTTTTTGATCCTTCGTATTGATTCGGCATCCAACCAGTACCTCCAGAAGGTTTGCCGCTACATCCTGCTGCTAATACACTAGTTCCTAAAACACCTGTACTGCTTACCAACTTTAAAAAATTTCTTCGCGAAATTTTATTTTTCATTTCATTCCCCTCCATTTCTTCAAGATAAATATCTTAAAATAAAAAACCATAACATCCTCGTATATTACTGATAGTAACTACGTATAGTTATGGTGTCATTAATATTATTAATAACCAAATAATACTAAAATAACTTTTACTTATCTTAATTATTAAAAAAAATTAATCATCATAACTTTTCTCTTATAAACTCTAGTTATAATTATATTTAATTAGATTATACTTCATCAGGTAATATATAAATACAATTTATATATTACCTGAAAAAAATTTTTTTCTTTCGCTATCGCTTACATTATAACTCTGGAAAACAAAAAAGTACAGAGGAAAAATTCCTCTGTACTTTTACTACACCATATAAAACTATTTTTTATCCTCAAATACTTGCTGAGCACTAGAAGACCAAACTTGCAATCCACTATTATTAGCATTTTGCACACGAACTTGTACGGCATATTCATCGCCAATAACTTTAAAGTTTTCCACAATAAAGCAGTAGATTAAACATCCTATAGAAATTAAGCCAATACTCACGATAAACTCCCAAATCGATGGAAAATAGTTTCCGCTAGTGTACATTGAAGTAAATACGTTATTCATCCGATTTAAGACAACTCCACCGACCGTTAGCCATGAGTAAAGCATCAGACCACGTCTAGTATTCACGATTGAACTAAAAATTAGACAAATCGGTATAATAATACCAAACACCATTTCCACGATATATAAATTACTTTGCAAGCTATTTTCAAATAATAATCCCCATTGATTTTGAACCGTAAGATCATAAAGTTTTAGTAAAAGATATGCCACCATAACTCTTCCACCAACACGTGTTAAACGTTTTAACACATTATGAGGAACTTCATGCGCATAGCCTCTTCTCGCTAAATCAGTTTCCACACATACCATAGCTGAGCCAACGAAGAATGATGAAAGTAAGAAATACAGCGGTAAAAACTCACTCCACCAAAGTGGATACATTTTCGCTTTAAACAGCAAAAACAAACCGCCTAGTGAGGATTGATGCATCATTGGGAAAATAAGCCCGATAATAATCAAAATCGGTAAAATCTTTAATACTTTCAAATGATAACTCTTAGCAATACGTTCTGTTAAAACTTCGCAAAACTCTAAGCTAAGTATCGTTGTATAAATAGAAACACACCAGAAAACTTCAAATAAAACGGAGCTATACCCCCATGAAACAAATGGACGCCAGAAATTATACCATTGTCCAATATCTAAAAATAAACCAACCATAACTAAGATATAGCCAAAGAGAGATGTTAAAAGAGCACCTCTGGCAACTACTCTATATTTTTTGTAATCAAAACTATGTACTAATAACGCTGTAGAATAACCACCGCCGGCAAGTGCAACTCCTGTCATGACATCAAATGCAATCCAAAGTCCCCAAGGTGTTTCATCAGTCAAATTTGTAACATACTGATATCCCGTAACAAGTCTTACTATGATTGTCCCCAAACAAATAAGTGCTAATCCCGTTAAAAAAAAACGCATAGGGGTAATTGTAAAAGTCCATCCTAAAAGCTCAAGCTGTCTGTACTTCTTCTCCATAAATAGCATCCCTTCCATAGCAAGCAATAACAAAAAATACATATCGTAATACATCAACAATACTAATTATCATATGACTGCTATTTCTACATTTTCATCAAAATATAATCCCCAAAAGTAACATTATGACCGAAAAAATTCTCGGCTTTTCATAAAGCTAATGCATTAAGCAAACAAATAGTGCCTTTCTCTTCTTCCTAAAAGCACTATTCGTTATCATGATAAAAATCACTAAGGTTCAGATGGAGTAACAACTCCATCTGAATCAACTCTACTTATAGCAAACAAATTCCTTAGTTCTTATCGTGCCTTCATGTTACTGCTTTGACGCCAGTGAAAATTAGAACATTTATATATTGCCATGCGACTCTTCAAGAACTTTTTCTTCTGCCTCAGTATCAGATTGCAATTTATTATTTCTATTGAGCACATTGAAGTTATCAACAAGAAAACAATAAACTAAAGTTGCCATGGATACAATCGCCAAAGTTACAGCAAACTCCCATATCGATGGAATATAAACACTCTGTAAATGTCCATACATCGAAGTAAATACCGTATTCATACGGTTGATCACTAGACCAAGACATGTCAATACTCCATAAAGCATCAAACCATTACGCGTTTCACCATATTTACTAAACACAATCATAATCGGTAAAATAAGCCCGACTAGCATTTCGGTAAGGAAGAAATCACTTTCTAGATTACCATAAAAAACTAAGCCAAGCTGTCCACGCATAAATAAATCAAAAACTTTTAGCCCTAAATAGGCAAGCATCACTTTTCCGCCTAGCCTTGCTATGCTTGTTAATACCTCTACCGGAACATCATTTTTAAAGAATTTACGTGTCAGCCAGTTTACCACGCATACAGTTGCTGGTCCGACAAAGAAGGATGACATCAAGAAAAAAATGGGTAAATATTCGCTCCACCATAAAGCATACATTCTTGATTTTGCTAATAAAAATAGTCCACCCAAAGAAGCCTGATGAAACGTTGGAAACAATACCCCTAAAATTAATAAGAATGGTAAAGCTTTTTTAAAGTATTGATGAAAACATTTCCCGAATTTTTCTGTGAAAATTTCACCAAATTCTAACACTTGAATACTCGTATAAATCATAATACACCAAAAAATTTCAAATAGTACAGAATCATGTCCCCATGATACAAAAGGACGCCAGAAATTGAGCCACTGTCCAATATCTAAAATCTCAGCTGTCATTACCCAAATATACCCTACTAGGGAAACCAATAAGGAACATCTAGCCACAGATTGATACTTTTCACAATGCAAAATGTGTGCTAAAAAAGCCGTAGAGTAACCTCCACCCGCTAAAGCAACTCCAGTAAATACATCAAAAGCTATCCATAATCCCCATGGCCATGCATCACTTAAATTAGTAACAATGCTGAATCCAGTTAAAAGTCTGGTAACAATAATCCCCGCACCAATTAAAACAAATGCTGTCAATAAAGCTCTAAAAGCTGTAATTGTAAAAATGAGTCCTTGAAATTTTATAATGTTTGGTTTACTCATGGTCGTTAGCATCTCTTTCCTTTTCTAATTTGTTCCGGCGTTTTGTATAAACTGCCATTGCCGTTAACAACATACCCCAGCCAACTGCTAAAAATGGAACTTTAGACAAATAGCTTTTCGTATAATCAGAAGGAGGTGTCGTTTCTAAATTCATTTTAAACCCAAGCTGTGCAAAATCAACATCGGAAATATAGAGCCAATTTGTCCCGCCAACTTCAGTTGCACCATATATCTTTTTTACATATTTATTATCTGAGCGAACAATTCGTTCCGCTTCTGCAAGCAGATCATTACGATTTCCAAATTTCATTACTGATGTTGGACATACATCTACGCAAGCTGGTGATTCGCCCTTGGCAATACGCGTTGAACACATCTGACATTTCGTTACGAGCGGCATCGGTTTTTCCCATTCGTATTTTGGTACATCAAACGGGCAGGCAATCATACAATAACGACACCCTACACACAAATCAGGATAATAAACGACTGCCCCATTTTCATCCTTTTGCAGTGCTTTTGAAAAACAAGCAGATGCACAAGCCGGCTCACTACAATGCATACATTGTTGCTTAATAAACCGCCAAACTGGCTCACCGTTTTTCGTTACGACATCTTTTTTATTTACAATCGTCCAGTTTTTATCGTTTAACTTTACCTGGTGTCCAAGCGCTGGTTTTTCTTCATTAAAATCAAGCTTATTCCACAGCTTGCAAGCAACTGTACAACTTCCACAGCCAATGCATTTCGTCAAATCTACTAATACGCCTTTATCCTGTGCCATTCATCTCACTCCTAAAAATAAAGTCATCCGATAACAAAATCATTTCTAGATGATAATCTACATTTTACAGATCTTTTTTCGCTGTAAACAGATTACTTTTGTCCTGATAGTGCGTATGCAGTAAATGCTCCGCTTTTTCACTCAACGGTTCTTGAAAAAATTCTTTATATAAAGTATTGATTTCATCATTTTGATAGCTCAATCGCTTCTTCGATTGCTGCGCATCCATTTTATAAAGGCTTGCAATTCTAGCAGTTCGAACATCATCCGTTGGTGGAACTGCACTTTTCGGCTGCCCGCCGCCGCCGATACAACCCCCAGGACAAGCCATGAATTCAATAAATTGCCAAGGAGATTTTTTTTCTCTAACCTGCTTTAAAATTACACGTGCATTTTTTAATCCATGACAAACAGCAACTTTTACAGTTCCAAAGCCCGGTACATCGACTGTAGCTTCTTTTACACCTTTTAACCCACGAACTTCCTGCCAATTTAGTAATGATGCCGGTGGGTTTTCCTTCGTTGCATAGTAATAAAGTGTTCTTACCGCCGCTTCCGTTACACCGCCAGTTACGCCAAAAATTTTACCCGCTCCAGTACTCTCGCCAAGAATAGAATCATATTCCTGATTATCTAAATTTGTCATATCAATTTGCTTTAATTTTATCAATCTCGCCAATTCACGAGTCGTCAATACGAGATCGACATCCATCATATGCTCATTGCCAATCTCTTTACCACTCGCATTCATTTCTGAGCGTTTTGCTTCAGCCTTTTTCGCTGTGCACGGCATAATTGCTACAGAAACAATATTTGCTGGATTAATTCCCATTTTAGTTGCATAATAGGTCTTTGCCACAGCACCAAGCATTTGTTGTGGCGATTTGCAGCTTGACATATGCTCTAATAAATCAGGATAGTAATACTCACAGAATTTCACCCACCCAGGACAGCAGGATGTAAACTGTGGCAGAGTATTCTGAACATTTTTTAAACGATACAGCACTTCTGCCGCTTCTTCCATAATTGTCAAATCAGCCGAAAAACAAGTATCAAGCACAGCATCAAACCCAAGCGCTCTTAAAGCTGCAACTTGTTTTCCTTCAACAATACTGCCAGGCTCCATGCCAAATTCTTCACCAAGAGCAACTTTCGTTGCTGGTGCAGTTTGGACAATCACATATTTATTCTGATCTTCTAATGCTTTTACCACATCTGTAATATTATTTTTTTCAGTAATTGCGCCAGTTGGACACCATAAACTGCATTGTCCACAATTCACACAAGGAATATCTTTTTTTAATGGTAATTCATAACTGCCATAAACACTCATTACCTTTTTACAAACTTCGATACATTGTCCACAAAGTATGCATTTTGAATCATTTCGTTCAATAGATACATTGCTTGAAGCAATGGCAATACGCCCTTTTACCTGAGCTTGCCAATTTCCTGTTCCTTCATACTGAGATGGAATCCAGCCTTTACCACCAGCTGTTTTACCACTACACCCAGCAGCTAATATTCCTGTACCAAATAATCCCGCTCCTCCAACCAACTTTAAAAAATTACGTCTTGAAAGTTTATTGCTACCCATGATAAAAGAAAATCCTCCATTCTAGATAAAATACACACCGTTTCGGCAATTATCCCTAAAACTAACCAATAGACAACCTCTACAAATTTTCAAAATAATTGTATTATTCGTTCTATTAAAGGGAATAATTATCTCAACCAGCCACATTTTATCTCGCATGGAGGTTATATATGAAATTAAATGATATTAACTTAGTCGGTCAAATTGCCGATTTGAAAGAAACGGAATATAAGAATTCACTTATTTTAGCTAGTCTAATCGAACTTTTAATCAGCAAAAATATCTTTACTCAAAAAGATCTAACACAAAAAACAAATGAGTTAGATTTTCTCGCTGAACTACAAATACATTTAAAAAACAATACTAAAACTTCACTATAATGATAAATTAATTTTATCATACCATAATTCTGTTTGTCTATAGATAAACCCCTATGTGAAAAACTTATCTTAGTACATAAACAAAGAGGAAATCCATAGAAAAACGCTCAAAAAATCTACAGAAAAAGGGCATAATCAACTTTGAATATTAGTTGATTATGCCCTTTTATTTTTAAGGTTACTCATTCTTAGAATTATCTTCTTTGCGCTCTGCAAAGTCCGCTTCTTCTTCGAAATTCTTGGTAAGCGGATGATTGACTTTAATCAAAATTCTCGTTATGCGAACATTGTCTACTTCCTCAACAGTAAACTCATCGCCCTCGTAAATGATTTTATCATCAATTACTGGAGGCATTTCAATTCTTGAATATAACCATCCACCAATCGTATCGAAGCTTTCTGAATCTAAATTTATTTCTAATTCATCATTAATTTCTTCTAACAATAATCTTGCATCCACTGAATACGTATTATCATCACGCTGCTCGATAAATGGTCGCTCTTCATCAAATTCATCTTGAATTTCTCCGACAATTTCTTCTAATATATCTTCAACTGTTACCATGCCAGCTGTGCCACCATATTCATCGACGACAATCGCAATCTGTGCCCGATGTTTTTGGAGCAATTTTAGCAAATTACTAAGTGGCATAGATTCCGGAACAGCAGTAACTTTTCGTGTCAAACTCCGAATATCCATATCCTTTTCGCCCGTTGATAGCGCTCTAAGCAAATCTTTTATATGCAAAAAGCCAATAATATTATCTTTATCAGGATCACAAACCGGATATCTCGTTAAATGCTCTTCTAAAGCAATTTTCATATTTTCTTCAAAAGGATCCTCGGCATACATACAAATCATATCAGTGCGAGGAATCATCACTTCTCTAACATTACGCTCAGCAAAATCAAAAATATTATCAACAAACGTTAATTCCGTCTGATCAATATAGCCCTGCTTATGACTTTCCTCCATCAAAATCCGAATCTCTTCTTCTGTATGTGCAGCTTCCCCCTCATTGGAAACCTGAATACCGACTAATCTTAAAATCCAATTTGCAACATGATTTAAAAACCACACAGCAGGATACATCAATTTATAAAACATAATCATCGGAATAGCTACCCATAAAACTACACCTTCAGCCTTCTGAATTGCCAATGATTTAGGAGTTAACTCGCCTAAGACAATATGAAGCGCAGTAATAAAAGAAAATGCAACTGCAAAGGATACCGTATGACTAACTTCAGGTGAAAGACCTAAACTATTGGTAATTGGGTCAATAAGCCTAGCTACCGCTGGCTCCCCAATCCAGCCTAAACCAAGGGATGCTAAAGTAATTCCCAATTGTGTAACCGATAAATACGCATCTAAGTGCTCTACTAAATTTTTTGCATATTTTGCTCTTGTATTCCCATCATGTACTAACGTATCAATTCTTGACGAACGAACTTTAACAATGGCAAATTCCGCAGCGACAAAAAAGCCGTTAAGCGCAACTAAAAAAGCAACTAAAAGTAAATTAAGTATTGCGGATGTATAATCCAAAAATTTCCTATCTACTCATTATCACATGAGCAATAGGGTTCACCTCCTAAAAATCTTCTATTCTTTATTATTTATTATTTTTATTTTCTTTTTTCACATGATTTCGATTGGTTGGTCTTCGTCTAAAATCTACGATTTTCCCTTGTAACAATTGTTTTGGTTTTATTTCAATCTGTAAGCGCTCTGCAAAATCAGAAATCTTTTTTATTTCTTTTGGCGCTACAAGCGAAATACTTTGCCCCTTCTTACCAGCTCTCCCCGTACGTCCGGCACGATGAGTATAAACGCTTTCGTTATCACCAACATCATGATGAATGACAAAATCAATATCAGGGATATCTAGTCCACGTGCTGCGACATCCGATGCAATCATTAATGTTACTTTCCCCTTGGTAAAATCATCAATCGCTTTTTTACGTTCTATCTTATTTGCATCGCCTGCTAAGCTAACAACCTTTAATCCATGATAAAGAAGTTTTTCTGTTACTATTTTTATATCATGCGTTTTATTGACAAAAACTAAACCTCGTTTTATTTCTAACCCACGAGTAATTTTTCGTAACACATCTATTTTATCACGAAAATCCGCAAGAAAATAGCTATGCATGATATTTTCACTAAGCGTAGTTTCATCCTTTAATAAAATCTCTACTGGCTCTTTAGCAAATTCATCTGCTTTACTAAAGGTTTTTCTTGAAATCGTCGCCGAAAATAACATATATTGCACATCAACTGGAACTTGTTTTACAAATTGACGAACCATAGCAAAGTTTTGATCATCCACCATGCGATCTGCTTCATCCAGCACAACCATTTTTACATTTTTGAACTGTAATTTGCCTTTTTTCTGTAATTCAAGAATCCTGCCAACTGACCCAACGACAATCTGCGGTTTATTTTTAAGTTTATCAACTTGGCGAGAAATATTCGCACCACCAATCAAAGATGCTATTGTAATTTTCTTCTCTGCTTTTTGCATGAGCAATTCTAATTGACGATAAATTTGCATAGCCAATTCATAAGTAGGTGCCAATACAACCGCTTGTAAAGCGCGATTGTCCATTTCAATTTTTTGTACAATCGGCAATAAGTATGCCAAAGTCTTTCCTGTCCCAGTAGCGGATTTACCAATAATGTTTTTCCCAGTTAAAGCAACAGGCAATACCTCCGCTTGAATTTGCGTAAACGCTTCAAACCCCATTTTTTCAAGACCTACTGCAAGTTGTTCATCTAGGCCAAACTTCAAAAAATTTTCCTTCATCTTTTTCTCCTCATCTATTAAAATCCGGTTTTCCTTTATCATCATTATAGGTTGCCCGACATGACGGATAATTACTACAACCCCAAAACGCACCATTTTTCCCATTCCGAAGCCGTAAATCCCCTTGTTTGCACCGTGGACAAAGATGATCCGGCTTTTTTATACTCCCATGATCGTCTTCATACGTTGCCCGACATGACGGATAGTTGCTACAACCCCAAAACGCACCATTTTTCCCGTTTCGAAGCTGCAATACCCCTTGTTTACAGCGCGGGCATTTCTTTTGCCCCTCATGAATCGGTATCACCATTTGCTTTGCCTTTTCACATAATGCTTTTGTAAAAGACTCCTGCTCAGCAAGAAAAAGCTTTAACTCAGTATCTCCCGCCGCCATACGATGCAAATGATCTTCCCAAACAGCTGTAGAGTCTGGATAAGTCATTTCATCCGGTAAAGCATCTACCAGTAAATACGCCGCCTTAGTTGGGATTAAGGTCTTCTTTTTCCCCTCATTTTGCAAAAAACCACGTGAAATCAATTCCTTAATAATCGTTGCCCGCGTAGCCTCCGTACCAATTCCATATACATCTTTTAGCTTCTTTTTTGCTTCGGGATTTTTTACATATTTATGTATCTCTTTCATTCCAGCCAGCAAAGTTGCTGCCGTAAATCTTGCCGGTGGACGCGTCGCCTTTTTATCAAAGAAAGCTTCTTTACATAAGACTTCATCCTTTTTTTTCATTTCCGGCAATAATGCATCCTCGTCCTCTTTCTTTTCCTCCGCATCTGCTGCACTATAAAGTTCTTTCCATCCTAATACTTTAATGACTTTACCACTTGCGGTAAATCGTTCTTTAAGATAATGTACTTCCACTTTTGTCTGTAAATACACATGTTGCGGATAAAATTGTGCAATATAAGCTTGTGCAATAAGTCCATATAATTTTTGCTCTGCTTCAGTTAGCGTGCTAAACTTGCACCGCTCTTGCGTTGGAATAATCGCGTGATGGGCAGAAATTTTCTTATCATTCCAGGCACGGCTTTTTATCCCAGAATCTGCTTTATTCGCCCAAGAAGCTATTTGACTTTGATCTAAATTCGCCAAATTTGATAAAATCACCTTTGCATCTTCAAATTGGTTTTCCGGTAAATAGTCGCAATCAGAACGCGGATATGTAGTAAGCTTTTTTTCATACAGTTTTTGTGCCGTATCTAAAACAAGCTGTGGTTCAAAGCCAAACCTTTTTCCTGCTAAGACCTGTAAAGCTGACAAAGAAAAAGGCAACCTTTGTGATTCCTTTTTTTCGGTCGTCTCATATAATGTAACAACGCCTGTTTCATTGTTTTCCTGCTGAAATTTATCAACCAGTGCTTTTGCTGTTACTTCATCAATTAAACGCCCCTCACTATCAAGCCCAATTTGCTCATCCTTTGCTTTCCAGTTCGTCATAAACTCGCCATTTCCATGAGCAAACTTTGCTTTAATTACAAAATAATCTACTGGGACAAAGTTTTCCAGTTCACGTTCACGCCTTACCACCAATGCCAATGTAGGTGTTTTTACTCTGCCAATTGGCAATACAATTCTGTGTCCCGCACGTTGTGCCGCTAAAGTATAGGCCCGGGACAGATTCATGCCAATGAGCCAATCTGCTCTCGCTCTAGCCAACGCCGATTGTTTTAAATTTAAAAACTCACTATTCTCCCGCAAACTATGAATTGCCTTTTTTATGCTCTTTTCATCAAGTGCATTAAGTAAAATACGCTTCACGGGTTTTGTATTTTCTACATAATCAAGTACTTCATCAATGAGTAGTTGTCCTTCTCTATCAGGGTCACCTGCATGAACAACTTCATCAGCTCTCTCAATTAATCCCCTAACTATTTCAAATTGTTTTACACATGACTCTGAAACAAGAAGCCTCCACTTTTCTGGGATAATCGGCAAATCTTCCATTCGCCATCTTTTATATTTTTCATCATATTCCTCTGGCTCAGCCTGTCTTAAAATATGCCCAAACCCCCAGGTTACAATTCCATCTTTTGTTTCTAAATAGCCATCTTTCCGAATCACTGGACCTGTCAAACATTTTGCTATTTCAGCCCCCATGCTCGGTTTTTCGGCAATATATAATCTCAAATCAGACACCCCAAAATTTTAAGTAAATAAATGATATAATCCGTAAATTAAAGCCCCAACCCATAGAATTGAAAGTAGTGCAATTCCCCATAGAATATAGGGAAATTTACGCTGCCATCTAGCGCAGTCACGCTGGCAGTCTGACATAACCGACGCTGGCAAAAAATTCGACACCAGCATCATCGCCGCAGGAATAATCGCCATATCATCAAGCAAGCCTACAAACGGAATATAATCAGGAATAATATCTATCGGACTAATCAAGTAGCCCGCCAAAATAAGCAATATAGTTTTTATTCGCTTTGGTGTTTGGGGATGACGCCAGGCAAAAAATAAAATCAACGCATACTTACGCAAAAAATCAAAAATCTGGACAATCTTAAACCAAACTCCATTCTTAACCATTAAATCCACCTACCTAAAGTATACTATCGATATTATATTTTAGTAGTAATAATAATATCATATTATTTCTCTTTTTAGTGCATTACTAAACAATATATTTTATAATATTACTATTTTTACGAGAAATTTACGATATTTATTTTGATATGGTAATGCCTAAATGACATTAATAATATAAAAAATTAAGGCTTGCATTAAAAATTCTTTATTGCAAGCCCTATAATTAAATCAACCCTATATAGCAATTATTTCCCATTATAAATTTTCATACAGCTATAGTTACTAAGATTTCACTTGTATCTTTAGAATTGACACGCTTACTTTACATCTTGTTCTAAGCAAGACTCTAAATCTTTTTCCGGTGTACTTATCGGAGTTAAGCAAAAATTATCTACTAGATATTGAAGGACAGTAGGACTTAAAAATGCAGGCAAAACAGGACCAAGATATATCCCCTTAACATTTAATGATAATAAAGCTAATAAATCTGCAACGGCTTTTTGCTCATACCAGGAAAGAATAATCGATAGTGGTAAGCTGTTTATATCCGTATCAAACGCATCTGCAAGTGCTAAAGCGATTTTAACTGCCGAATAGGCGTCATTACATTGTCCAATATCTAATAACCTAGGCAGTCCATCCAGCTCACCAAAATCCAGTTTATTAAAGCGATATTTACCACAGGCCAAAGTGAGAATTATGCAATCTTTAGGAACTCTTTTTGCAAACTCTGTATAATAATTTCTCCCAGGTCTTGCCCCATCGCAGCCCCCAATAAGAAAGAAATGTCTTAATTTCCCGCTTTTTACAGCATCAACAATTTTCCCCGCGTAACTTAACGTCGCATGATGGCCAAACCCCACTAAAATTTCTTTTGGTGTCTGATCTTCAGCAAAACCACCAAGTTCTAGTGCTTTATTTATAACCTCACTAAAATCTTTTTTACCATCAATATTTTTCTTGATATGTTTTACGCCATCCCAACCTACCACATTAGTGCTAAATATACGATCTTTGTATGATTCTCTAGGTTTCATTAAACAGTTGGTCGTCATGACGATACATCCAGGAATACTATCAAACTCCTTTTGCTGATCTTGCCATGCACCGCCAAAATTTCCAACCAGATGCTTGTACTTTTTTAACTCTGGATACCCATGACACGGCAACATTTCCCCATGTGTATAGATATTAATTCCTTTCCCCTCAGTTTGTTCCAAAATCATTTCCAAGTCTTTTAGATCATGACCTGAAACGATAATAAACGGTCCTTTTTTTACATTTATATTTACTTTTTGCGGTACAGGATTTTTATATATCGTCGTATTTGCTTCGTCTAATTTCTGTATCACAGCAACACTCATTTCTCCAGTGCGCATTGTCATCGTGATCAAATCTTGAACTGTTAATTTGTCATTCGTCGTAGCTTCTAATCCTCGAAAATAAAATTCATCTATTTGATCACTATAATACCCTAACTCCCGCGCCTGATGCCCATATGCACTAATCCCCTTTAATCCATAAAGAATCGTCTGTCTCAACGACCGTATATCGGGATCTAAACTTTGATCAAACATTATCCCCGCCTGTTTAGCATCCTTTAACATATCTTCTTTTGTATCACTTAGATTATAGCTGGCCGCTTGAGGGATATCACTGCAACTTCCCACCATATTTCGTACTTTTTCCTTAATTTCTTGCGAATGTTTAAGCAGTTGAACATGTACATCAGCATCAAAATTTACATTGGTCAAAGTGGTAAATAAAGAATTTTCCACAAAGCTAACAATAGCTTTGTCAATCTTTTCTCCCCTTTCGATTAGCTTTTTCACATAAAAACTAATGCCTTTTAACTGATAAATAAGTAAATCCTGTAATCCTGCGATTTCTGGCGTTTTCCCGCACACACCAATTTTTGTACAACCTTTTCCACCAGCAGTCTGTTCACATTGGTAACAAAACATATCATAACTCATGGTAAGCTTACCTCCCAATAGATAAAAATCAACGATTAGTCTTATCATATTAAGACATTTTATACGTTTTAAAAGAAATTGAAAGGATAATTATTTTTTTAACGATCCTGTTGCAGGATTGTCTATCAAATCCCCATTTTTCTCAAATCTAGAACCGTGACATGGACAATCCCAGGTTTGTTCAACTTTATTCCAGGTCAGTGCACATCCAAGGTGAGGACACCGTTTTGTTTTTGGCTTTAGAAGATTGACTACAGCTGCTACCCCATTAAGTAAAAGTTGTGGTTTTAACATACTTCTATTCGGGGAAAATAATTCTTCAAAGGGATTATCTCTTCCGATGATCATATCAGATAGAATAATTGCTGATATCATAGAAGAAGTCATCCCCCATTTATTAAAGCCTGTAGCAACATATAGATTTGGAGTATTCGTCGCATACTCGCCTATATAGGGAATTCCATCTAGCGTCATACAATCCTGTGTTGCCCATGCATACCTTTCTATCGCATTAGGATAATATTTTCTAGCAAAACCTCGAAGTTCTTTCCAGTTCCCGCCTTCTTCGCCTGTTCGGTGATCTCCACCTCCAATGAACAATAAATTTTTGTAATTACGAAATGACATTCCTTCTTGCGCTTCATCCACATACATTCCATGAATATTTTGCGCATCTTCTAATGCAATGACATAGGAACGATGCTGATACATCTTTAAAAAGAACATCCCGTGTTTATTAATCACAGGGAAGTGTGTTGCAACGATTATTTTTTGAGGAATTATTTTCCCCGCATTTGTAATAACGGCGTTTTCGCCAAGTTCCTTTATAAACGTATTTTCATAAATATTTAAATTTTTTGCTATAGCATTTATAAATTTTAAAGGATGAAATTGCGCTTGATTCTTAAATTCAATTGCACCACATGTTTTAAAGGGTAGTGGAAGGTCTTCGATAAATTCCGCCACCAGTCCAAGTCGATAAACAGCCTTTATCTCTCGTTCAATTTTTATACGATCACTTAATGAATACGTATATGCACTTTTTTCTTCAAAATCACAATCAATATTTTCACAAATTTCTTTATATCTTTTTAATGCTAATTGATTAGCATCAAGATATTGTTTTGCTTTCTCGACTCCATTATCATGGATTAATTTATCATAAATCAAACCGTGTTGTGATGTGATTTTTGCTGTTGTATTTTTTGTAATTCCATCCCCTATCGTTTTCCCCTCGACAAGCATATAATCAACACCAGCTTGCTCAAGAAAGTAAGCAATTAATATGCCCGCCATTCCTCCGCCAATAATTAAAACATCAGTTTTCACATCGCCTTTTAGACTTTTAAAGTTTAACCTTTGACTACTTTCTGTCCAAATCGATTGCATGTTATTTTCAACCCCCAATTTCATTACTTATTCAAAATTTTTCACCAACAAGATTTTTAATAGAAACATGAATTCCAGCAATAACCGCGCCAATTAAATCTCCAATTAAATCGACATCTGTATCTAATAAACTAGGTTGATTAGGAGGATTCGGATGAGATATATTGTCACCAATAAATTCTGAAATTTCATATATTGTACCCAAGGTTATCCCAATACACATCGCCAATATAAATTTAACTGACCTATTCACAGGATGATTTTTTTGCAATTGCATCACTAAAGCATAGGCGAATAATGAAAATGAATACGTGCCAAACATATGCAGTATTTTATCAAACAGAAAAGATTGTTCATAAAGATTTAAAATATAGCCAAAAAAAGCATCACAAAAAAGGGTGAGCATCATCAATAATCGAATATACCTGCTCATTTGAATCTGATATCTAGTTTCAAGAAAAGAATATAAAATCCAGCTGCTCGTCGTAATCATAACACTCCATGAGAAATCCGTTCGCCCTCTATAGATGAGTATTATCATTATTATAATTTGTATAAGCAGAAAACAAATTGTATTTACATCTCTCTTTTTTATTATAAACCCTCCATATATCCAGCAATTTATTTTATACTATTTCAAATTTTCATATTATTTATGTAAAAATTAAAAAGCTTGTACTGACATTATGCAGCGCAAGCTTTTTTCCTACCATACTAATAATCTTTTTATCTAGATTTTATGACTTTAAAAACGACATCGCCCAATCATAAAAGACAACAGCAAAACCATTACAATTACTATTAAATAAAAAATCCATTGGAGTATTTTACGAGATTTTCTTTTGATGGTATACTTTAAGAATACTAGATATTTTAAGGAATAAAATACAAATTTGGGGTGTATTTATGTTAGAATTGAAAGAAATTACCGTTAAAGTCGAAGGTGGCAAAGAGATTTTAAAAAATCTCAGTTTAAAAATTGAAGCAGGTAAATTTGTTGTAATTACCGGTCCAAACGGCGGCGGAAAGTCCACTTTGGCAAAACTTGTTGCGGGAATTATCAAACCTTCTTCCGGCAAAATCTTTTTTAACGGAAAAGATATAACTAATCTTAATATTACGGAAAGAGCAAAGCTCGGTGTTACTTTTGCATTTCAACAGCCAGTTCGCTTTAAAGGCATTACTGTTCGCGATTTAATTAGTATTGCAGCCGGCGATACTAATATGGACGAAAAAAAATTATGTGCATACCTTTACGACGTAGGTCTCTGTGCAAAAAATTATATTGATCGTGAAATCAATGCAAGTTTATCCGGTGGTGAAATCAAGCGTATTGAAATTGCAACTGCAATTGCAAGAAAAACGCAGCTTTCAATTTTCGACGAACCGGAAGCAGGCATTGATATTTGGAGTTTTAACAATTTAACCGGTGTATTTGAAAAAATGCGTCAGGAGAATGATGGTTCTATCATCATTATTTCCCATCAGGAACGCATTTTCGAAATTGCCGATGAAATTATTGTTTTAGCAGACGGACAAATCAGTATGCAAGGTAAAAAAGAGGATGTTCTACCAAAACTATTTACGAGCGAAGATAAATGTTCGTTTTGTACAGGAGGTATCCAATAATGAATGACGTGACAAAAGAACTGCTTAGAACGGTTTCTGAACTAGACGGTCTACCTAAGGGTGCTTATAATATCCGTGAAAACGGGCATTGTGCTTCTCGAAACTGTACAGAAAAAATTAATATCGTTTCAAAAACAGACAAACCCGGTATTGATATTATCGTTAAGCCTGGTACAAAATACGAAACCGTTTACATTCCGGCGATTGTTACTGAAAGCGATGTTGACGACCTCGTCTATAACGACTTTTATATTGGCGAAGATGCTGATATAACCATTGTTGCAGGTTGCGGCGTTCATACGGATGGTACCGGTAATTCACAACATAACGGCATCCATCGTTTCTTTTTGAGAAAAAATTCCCGAGTACTTTATTTAGAAAAACATATTGGCACTGGCGAAGGTACGGGTGAACGGATAATTAATCCTGAAACCTATATGGAGTTAGGAGAAAATAGTTATATGGAAATGGATACCCTGCAAATCAAAGGCGTTGATTCTAGTAAAAGAGTCACCGAAGGAACATTAGCTGCAAATGCCAAGCTTATTATTCGCGAAAAAATCATGACCCACGGTAACCAAACTGCAGAAACAATTTTTAAAGTGGATTTAAACGGCAATAAGTCTGGTGCAGATGTAATTTCCCGTTCCGTTGCCAGAGATTCTTCAAAACAAATCTTTCGTTCGACAATTAATGGAAATGCTGACTGCAGCGGGCATACAGAATGTGATGCAATTATCATGGACAATGGTGTAGTAAGTGCGATTCCAGAACTTACAGCCAATCATGTAGATGCAGCTTTAATTCATGAAGCAGCGATTGGTAAAATCGCTGGTGAACAATTAACAAAATTGATGACATTGGGACTCTCAGAGGCTGAAGGCGAAGCCAAAATTATTGAAGGATTCTTAAAATAAACAGATTTCTAAATTTCAGATGGAGTTTTAACTCCATCTGAATCTTAGAAATCATCGGATAAATGAAGTCCGTAAAAGCAGAAATGCTGCCGTGAGTGAAAATCACTAATCCGGCAGCATTTTTATTTTTACTTTTTGTTTAACTCACTATCTTTATAATAGCGAGTTCCTTTACCTGTTAATTCAAGCGCCAATCCTTTTTCCGTCATTTGATACATCCAAGTATCCCTAGATACAGTAACAGCCCCTTGCATAGAGTCACCAGAAACACCATCTGTTATCGCAGCAGTTGCCTGTCCGCCAAACTCCCAGCCTGTATTGATAAATTTGTCGAGTGCGTCCTCTGTTGCAAAAACAAAAATTACATTAAATTCTTTTACCCCTAAACCAAGTCCAACCTGTGCTTCCGCCATTTTCATAAAGGTTTCTTCACCTGTAACTTGATTCACCGCAATACCTTTTCCCATTCCACTACCTAAGACGAAAATCTTTACTCCTGTATTTTTAAATACAGCATAGCCCGCTGCATTTTGAATAGCTCGCCTTGCACTTGGGTGAACTTCATAAAGCTTTTCTAAAGTTGCATCAGACATATTACGAACTTTTTGCCGTTTATCCTCTACGCTTGCAGCTTGTACAACTGAAATTGATGTAAGAAAAGAACATAACACCATAATACAAACAAAACGCAAAAATTTAGACTGAAACAAGGAAAACTCCTCCTCTATATCTTGTATTAAATTAACTATAGCACACAAAAACAAAGTTGCCTAGCAGTAAATTTTTGTATATTTTCCCTTCGTTTTATCCGATGGCTTAGCTACACTTCATAAGAAAACGCCTATTCTTTATGGCATCTGCCATGAAGAATAGGCGTTTTGATGTTTATGATAATTATACAGGTAAAGCGATATAGTAATCATTTTTTGCTTTTTTATGTTCTTTTAATATTGCTTTCTCCTGATGTACTGACTCTACTAAATATAATGCCAAATCACTAATTAGCGATGCAATTCCATGATTTAATAGCTGCATATTCTCCATTTCTATCTCTACGTTTTTTACAACGCTATCTGGGAGCTGAATTGGCTTTAACAAACTCCCTGCTGATGAACCGTCTTCTCTAATATATTCCATTAAAGACCAGTTGAGCGGAACGGTTTTACTAAGTGGCTGCTTAATAAAGCTATAACTTTTGCAACACCACTTAAATGGACTCTGAATACCATATTCCATAGCATCTCTAAACAAGCTGTCATCTTCTTCTATTTCATGATAGGTGAGTAAAACACCTAGATTAGTCCCAGATTCCTCATCACTAAATTCAACCCACATATCATGGCTGAGCGGCATAAGATTCTCATATGATAAATTTCTTTGATAATTACAATGAAAATTGTCTGTTTTCGTAAAGCACGACATCATTTCGGTCGCTTCAATGATTTTGGCATTCGCAAAACTTTCTTGTAAGCTCTGCCAAAACTCTTGTACTGTACTAATCACATTAAAAGTCTTTTTACTTTTATTTTTTTTACTCGCTTTATTTATAATATCTTCGTAAATCTTCATATTTATTCCCCTTATAAAACTTATTTTTCTTACTATTTCCTAAAAAAGAAAGCCTATACTTATAATATGTGGGAAAATTTTTATCGGTTTATAAAATTTACAATGTTACAAAACCATTTTGTAATGATAGTTATTTTCAATTGACACATACCTATAAAAATTGATATAATGATGCAAAATAAATAGAATAAGTGATAGAGGCGCGATGCTTAATAGTAATTATTCTGAGTTGCCAGCTTTGAAGAATAACGAAAGGAACCATCGCCGAAATAAATTGTCATGGCAAAGATAATTTGTTGGTCTTGGGTTGAATATGCACAAGACTGTCATACGTAATTCGTATGGAGAGCTATCTTGCATGCTTTTTGAAGCGATTTGCGAGGCTGACTCCAAATCGCTTTTTATATGCAAATACAAATTTTGGAGGTAATATCTATGGCAGAAAAAGCATTTCCAATCAGCAAAGATAATTTGCAAGAGATTATTGCAAAGTACCCAACTCCGTTTCATATTTACGACGAACAAGCAATCCGCAATAATATGCGCCGTTTGTTTAAAGCTTTTAGCTGGGCCCCAGCATTTAAAGAATATTTCGCAGTAAAAGCTGCTCCAAACCCTACTTTACTTAAAATTCTAAGCGAAGAAGGCGCAGGTGCCGATTGCAGTTCTTTAGCTGAGTTATTATTATCTGAAATGGCTGGAATCAAAGGCGAAAATATTATGCTTACATCAAACGATACGCCAGCAGAAGAATTTCAAAAAGCGCGAGAATTAGGTGCTGTTATCAATCTAGATGATATTACACATATTGATTATCTTGAAAAACACGCCAGCTTTCCAGAGATTCTTTCTTTCCGTTACAACCCAGGTCCATCGCTTGCACATAGCAATACAATTATCGGAAAACCTGAAGAAGCAAAATACGGTCTGACAAAAGAGCAACTCTTTGAAGCATATCGTATCGCTAAAGAAAAAGGCGTAAAACGCTTTGGACTTCATACCATGGTAATCTCCAATGAATTAGATCCTGATTCATTTATCGCAACAGCAGAATTAATGTTTAATCTTGCTGTTGAAATCAATCAAAAACTTGGTATTCGATTAGAATTCGTTAACCTTGGCGGCGGTGTTGGCATCCCTTATCGCCCTGAAGAAACAGCCGTTGATTTAGAATATGTAGGTGAAGGAATTAGAAAAGCTTATGAAAGAATCGTTATAAAAAACAATATTGCGCCACTTACAATTGCAATGGAGTTAGGTCGTTCTATTACTGGTCCTTATGGCTATCTTGTTTCTACTGCACTTCATCGCAAGAACACATATAAAAATTACATTGGACTAGACAGCTGTATGGCAAACTTAATGCGTCCTGCACTTTACGGAGCATACCACCACATTACGATAATCGGTAAGGAAAATGAACCTTGTGACCATGTGTATGATATCACTGGTTCACTCTGTGAAAACAATGATAAATTTGCAATCGACCGCGCTTTACCAAAAATCGATATCGGTGATATTATCGTCATTCACGATACGGGTGCGCATGGTCATGCAATGGGCTTTAATTATAATGGTAAATTACGTTCTGCTGAATTATTGTTAAAACCTAATGGCGACGTAGAAATGATTCGCCGCGGCGAAACAATAGAAGATTATTTTGCCACATTAAATTTTTAAAATTAGCACATTTTGCCTCTCTTATTCATAGATTATATAAAAATGGAATAAGGGGGGCTTTTTCTTATGGACGACAGGAATCCTATGCCGCCAAAATTTTTTTCGTCAACGCCTGATCAAAACTGCATGTGCCCGACTGACCCAGATTTATTGTTACTAAGAAGAATGGCAATCAGCGAACGTAAAGGAATCTATTTTTATCTCTGTGCTGCCGAAAAAACAAGTGGTTCCTTATGTAAATTATTCACTGAAATTGCCGAAGATGAAATGGTTCATTTTCGCAATATAATGACACTTTTAGCAAGGTATGATCCCGTACAATGTTGTGCTTTTAATGATGTTTGTATTACACTTCCATGCATAGACAGTTTTCGTAAAAGTAAAAGTTGTTCCAATTTAGAAGCGATAGACTTATTAACAAGAGCAATTGTAGATGAATTATGTGATGCAAATAATTATCAAGAAAGCTATTGCGCCGCTCAGCATAAAGATGTAAAAATACTCTTTTGTAATAATGGCAATGATGAAAAAGTTCATGCTGCAAAACTTTGGAAATGTTTAATGGCATACACAAACGAAAACACATGTAAACCTTAAAAAAACTATTGCGAATGAATGCGTTACTCATTCGCAATAGTTTTTTTTACTCTTGTATTTTTTATATTTTTATGATATTTTATAGGAAATCAAATAAGTTGGCGATGGAGTTCGCCATTAAACCTGACTTTTCAGTAATGACTCCTACCATAAATTATGGTAGGAGGTTTTTTTATGCTTTATCACTTGACTATTGTTATGGGTGGCGCAGCCCTTGGCGGTGCTGCTAGATATTTAATTTCAACTCTTGCAATGCATAAGCTAGGCATTACCTTTCCTTATGGAACTTTAATCGTAAATTTATTAGGTTGTTTTATTATTGGGCTATTTACTGCCGTTGCTTTTGATCATTTCAATTTTTCTCCACAAATCCGTCTCTTTGTTTTAGCTGGATTTTTAGGGGGATTAACCACATTCTCTTCATTTTGTTATGAAACTATCGGATTGTTTCAAGCTGGTAACATAAATTTCGCCTTAGGAAACATTGCCCTAAACACATTCATCGGCCTGATAGCTGTTCGACTTGGGACTTATATCGCCAGAATAATATTCTTTTAAAGTTATAATCTCTCTTTTATTTTTAGCTACAATCTTATACAATAAAAGTAAAAATAATTGAAAGGTAATACTGAAATGGAAATTTTAACTGCAAAAGATGTTATTTTTAATCAAAATCTTCATTATCCCTCTATTGATATTTTTGAAAACCATACAACCTTTTTGCAAGGACCTAGCGGATGCGGAAAAAGTACATTGCTTAAATTATTTAATGCTACCTTATCCCCTGATCAAGGTGTTATTTCCTATAAAGAGCATGATATTTCTACTTTAAATACCATTACATTACGACAAGAAGTTTTGTTGGTGAGTCAATCTGTATATTTATTCGATACTTCCATTAGCGAAAATTTTGATGAATACTATCGTTATCGCAATCTGCCACCTCTATCAAATGAAGAAAAAAAGGATTTTCTCCATATCTGCTCTGCTGATTTCGACTTAACAAGCAATTGCATGAATATGTCTGGAGGCGAAAGGCAACGTATCTATCTTGCTATATGTTTGTCACTTATGCCCAAAGTTTTTATGTTGGACGAACCCACTTCCGCCTTAGACTACGAAACCGCCACACGTGTTTTAGAAAACATAAAATCGTTCTGCCAGGAAAATAAAATTACGTTAATCGTTATTAGCCATGATGCAAAATTAACCCAACATTACGCAGATCATATCATCACGTTAGAAAAGAAGGTGTAATAAGTGAAAGGAATCGCCGAAATCAATATTCTTAACTTTAGTATTGTCTATTTACTTTTATTCATCGTACTATTTATTATGAAGAAAGCAAAAATCAATCAGACAAAATTACTTATTCTTGCAAGTATCCGTATGACATTACAGCTTGTACTTGCAGGTTTTATTCTTACTTATATTTTTGAAAATCCAAATCCTCTCTTTACAGTTCTTTATTTAATTTGTATGACAGGTTTTGCAATTCACCGTGTCATTTCAAAGAATCCTACGTTAAATAAATCCTTTAAAATTGCTATTGCAGTTTCCCTGTCTGTCTCAGGTTTGTCTATACTATTCTTTTTTGTTACCATTATTGTCAATGAAAATATGTTTAATCCACAATACATCATTCCTTTAAGTGGAATGATTATGGGAAATGCAATGACTGGAGTAAATCTGGCAATTAAATCCTTTCGCGAAACCCTAGACCAACAGAGAAATAGAATCAATACTTTAATCAATCTTGGCATAATCCCACAGAAGATTTTATTGCCTTTCGTCAATCAATCTTTAGAAACCGCATTACTCCCAACGATGAATTCGATGCTTGGGATGGGAATCGTGTCTCTTCCCGGCATGATGACCGGGCAAATCTTATCTGGAACGCTGCCCACAACTGCGATTCTCTATCAAATTTCAATTATGATTGCGATTTGTACTGTTGTTTGCCTATCTGTATTTAGTTCACTTTATCTTGGGTACCAAACACTATACAATAAGAAAAATCAGTTTACCTTTTAATAGCCATGAAAAATAGCCTATGGAAGAAACTCCATAGGCTATTTTTATTTAAAAGCAGCTAGCCGATGACGAATCATTACAACATTCATTACTTGTAAAAAATAACAATATAACAAATAGTACTAAGATCGAGCGTCCCAACCCAAATCCACAAAAGAAATTCTCATTGCAATCACAACCGCAATTATTGCCACCCCACCACATATAAATAACCTCCTAACTAACCTATGTAAAAAATTGTCTCTATCTATACAAGGCAATCTACATATCATATACTATGAATATAAAGTATAAATAGCCTTAGAAAATTAAAAATTAATTCTGTTAAGCGGTGAAATTTCTTGTTTATTGATATAAAAGAACTTAAACGCTAATTTAGATGTATGAGAAAAGCTGCCTTAAACAAAAATTTGATTAAGGCAGCTTCTGCTATACATCTAAAACTTTTTCTAACACATGCACTTTTACATCCTGAATACCAAATTGTTTTGCTTTGTCTCTTGTACTCATGGCAATATCAATTCTGTTCCCCTTAATTGCACCACCTGTGTCTTCTGCAACTGCATACATTCCTTCACCATTACTAAATTCAATATAAACTTTAGTCCCCAATGGAATCACATTTGGGTCAACTGCAATAATTCCAGGACGTACCTTCGTTCCAATATGCGTTTTATCATTCCATATACCATTATCCTCAGGTCCTGATGCATACGCTGTTGCAACGATATCTAAAACCTTATTTGCAGTTGCATGTTTTTGTTCAGGTTTATTTAATTTTAAAATACCTTCGATAATTTCTTGCTTCTTTTCCGCAATTTTTTCATCATATAATTCACGTAATTTAGTAGTTAAATAATCTTTGTATCTATCTGCTAAACTTTCACTGTTTTGTGCTTCATGAGATTTATCCGTAATTGGCTGCGCTTTACCCGTAGGAATACCAACAGTCATTACGGTAGATAACAATGCCGCACCAGTTAAACCTGCCATAACACGACGATAACGTCTTTTCCCTTTACGTTCCTTCGCACGTTTTCTCATAGCATCACCTACATCTTCAAATTTCATTTTATTTTTCCCGTTCAAAACAGATTCTATGCAAAAAAATGACAGAGAAACTTACGTTTCTCTGTCATTTTTTTGTAGTTTCAATCAAATTCAATTTTTCATTACGCGTTAGTTTTTTTATTGCACATTCTCTTTGTCGAGCGAGTTGATTTGTCTCCAACTTTTCCATATAGGCAAGCTTAACCGGAAGTCTGGCGCGCGTATATTTCGCCCCTCGTCCTTCATTATGCACTAATAAACGCTTTTCAATATCAGTCGTCCATCCAGTATAAAGTGTCCCATCGGCGCATTCTAAAATATAAGTAAAGGCCATTTTACTCTGCTTTAATTATTTTAATTTCATTGATAACGACAGGCTCTACTGGTTTATCATTTGCTCCCGTTTTTACTTTGCCAATTTTATACACGACATCCATACCTTCAATTACTTTACCAAAAACAGCATGTTTTCCATCAAGCCAAGGAGTCTTGTCCAAAGTAATAAAGAATTGTGACCCACCTGTGTCAGGTCCAGCATTTGCCATGCTTATAATTCCTGCAGATGAATGTTTTAAATCTTTATGAAATTCATCAGGAATCGTATAGCCAGGTCCCCCTGTTCCGTTACCGCTTGGATCCCCACCTTGAATCATAAACCCATCAATTACACGATGGAACGTTAATTTATTATAAAATCCCTTTTCTGCTAAACCAATAAAATTTTTCGTTGTAGTTGGTGCTTTATCCTCAAACAACTCAATTTTAAATATTCCCATATTTGTATCAAATACAGCAATACGATTCGTTCCATTGTATGGTTCTAAAGGCTGTGCAGGTTCAACGTTTTTAGGTGTTGGTTTCGTTTCCTCTTTCGCGATATCACTATATTTCATTCCACTTTGCAATCCAGAAGATTTTTGCTGGCTGCTACTACCGAAACATCCCACAGCAATAAACATCATAAACGTTACTAACATAAAAACTATCCATTTTCTTTGCATGATAATTCTCCTTTTTCAATTGATAACTTGCTACCATTTTTCGTTGGACACCAATATTTCATTTCTTTCTCTTTAGCGAAAAACCCTTCTGGCGGGTGCCAAGCAATACCTTGTGTATGCATTGCAATTAACTGTCTTACCATCGTATGGTCACAAAATTCCTTCACACCCAATGCACAATACTCGCCTAATCGACTGTCAATTGGGAAAAACGCAACATCTGAAACTAAACCAGTCAAATGCTTCATTTCTTTTGCAAAACGATTGCGAGCAAATTTATTATTGGTCTCTGTATCGCCATCCCAATGCCACCAGTTTAAATCACCTGCGTGAAAGATACGCCAACCTTCAAATTCAACATAAAAGGAAATGCCTTCATCCGTTGAACCATAAGAAGAAACTTTAATATCCATTTCCTTTACCGTTTCATAAGGATTAAGGTAAATTACCTTTTCTGACGATAAAAGAGATTTGGCAGCCGGCTTAATATCAAAGCTTAAAAAATATTTTGCCACACTATCCGCCATTTCTACAATCTTAGGATTAAAATGATCATGATGCACATGTGAACTAAAGATATATACTTTATTACAATCTGCCAGTACACTTGATAAACAATGATTTTCATCACGATAATAATCAAACAGCAGTGCTGTATTGCCGATTTTTACAACAAAACCACTATTATCTAAATAAGTAATTTCCATAGAATCCATTCGTATCCCCCTACCTTCTATGATTTGCATATTTCACGAAAAGATTACGAATCGGTGTTTGATAAATGGCAAATGCAATGATACTGCCACCTAGCGTACTGATTAAAAATGGAACGACAAAGACAAACGCCCCTGCATCAGACGCTAAAATATATTTCGCTACAGGATAAGCAACAAAAGCGCCAAGTATACCTGTACCAAAAACCTCCCCTAAAATCGCGCCATAAATACTCCCTGTTTTCTCATAAAGGTATCCTGATAACGCCGCCCCAATCATGCTACCTGGAAACGCTAATAAGGATCCTGTCCCTAATAAATTGCGCAATAGCGAAATACTAAAAGCTCCGCTGACACTATAACGTGTACCCAATAAAACCGCAAGCAAAATGTTGATTGCATGCTGCATGGGAAAGCATTTCGCCACAACAACAGGTATATAAACTAAATGGGCAGATAAGACACCGATTGCAATAAATAAAGCGGTAATCGTTAATTTTTTCAGTTGCATTTTCTCCTCCCCATAAATTTAAGAAATTTTCCCATATTTTTTTATTATATCACAATTCAGTTGAAAAATTTCATCAATTAATCGCATGCGAAACGTTCCAATCCCCTCATTCTCTGTTAGACGCAACTTCGCAAGTTCACCACAAATTCCCATGGCAAGTACTCCCGCCACAGCTCCGATAAAAGCATTTCCCGCCGCCGCGAAACTTGCAACAAGCGCGGAGGTCATACAGCCTGTCCCGGTTACTCTCGTCAGCCATTCATCACCATTTTCAATCGTAATCATATTTTTCTTATCGACAACCAAATCTGTTTTACCGGTTACCGCAACAACTGCATTAGTTTTTTCAGCAAATTCCCTCGCAAGCTCTCCACGACCAGCTTCACTTGCAATGGAATCAACACCTTTCACTGCTACCTTTCTATGACAAAGCACATTTAATTCCGTCATATTACAGCGAATGATATCCGGTTGAACATCGGCTAAAATCGCTTTAGCAACTTCAGTTCTTTGCTTTGTCGCACCAACGCCAACCGGATCAAAAACAACAGGAATCCCTCTTTCTTTTGCCGTTATTCCTGCCTTTAAATACGCGGGAATATTTGCTACGCTCAATGTCCCTATATTTAAAACAAGCGCGCTCGCTTTACTCGTCATTTCTTCCACTTCATTTATATCGTGCGCCATAACTGGTGATGCTCCCAAAGCAAGAGTTGCATTTGCACAATCATTTGCACTGACATAGTTGGTAATCTGATGAATTAACGGGCGGTTTTTACGTATCCACAATAATTTTTGACTAATCTCTTCTAACAACTCAACCACCTCAAAAGTAAATTTCATTTTATTATATCAAAAACCCTTCCAAACGTAAATTTTCCTTTATTATTGAATAAGTCCTGCAATGAGAAGAATTAAATTTAATAAAACCAAAAACACGGTAAACATCCAGGCAATATAGTTATAAATTCGCCCATTTTTGTACTTGCCCATCAGTTCTTTATTATTTACTAATAGCAACATAAAAATTAAAATTGGTGGCAATAACACTCCGTTGATGACTTGTGCAGCCAACATGACTTTATATAAAGATATTCCCGGCATCAAAACAAGACCTGCACCAATCACAATTAAGAAGGTATATAAAATAAAAAACGCCGGTGCTTCACGATAAGTTTTATCAATACCATGTTCAAATCCCATAGCCTCACAAATGGCATACGCTGTACTTAAAGGTAGAACAACAGCCGCTAACATAGATGCGCCTAATAAACCGAACGCAAATAAAGTCTTTGCATAACTTCCTGCCAAGGGTTCAAGAGCAATTGCAACATCATGTACATTCTCAATGACAAAATGCTGTCCATACAGTGCTGCTGCCGTTACAATAATAATAAAAAAAGCAATAACCCCGGTGAGTAAAGTTCCGACCAATACATCCACTAGAAGATACCGATATTTTTCTGCTCGAATTCCTTTATCTACTACTGAAGATTGAATATAAAATTGTCCCCAGGGGGTAATCGTCGTTCCAACCAATCCAACTGCTAATAAAATATATTCGTAGTTATTCGAAAAGTCTGGCATAACAAGTGCACTGCCTGCCGCTTGCCAATCTGGTTCAACGATAACACCAGTTATCACATAGCTTATAAACATGAAACACAAACAAAAAAATACTTTTTCAACACTGCGATAATTGTACTTGAGTACAATCCACCAAATTAAAACAGCGCTGAATGGTACAATCACATATTTACTAATTGAAAATACTTCAAAACTGCTGGCAATTCCAGAGAATTCAGAGACTGTCGTTGCAATATTGGCAAATAGCAAAATAACAATCGCCAGAAAAGTCCAGCGTACACCATAATATTCCCTGATTAATGCAGCAAGACCGCGTCCAGTTACCGCTCCCGTACGTGCTGATATCTCTTGAAAGATTCCCAAAGAAATTGTGCTTATAAATAATACAAATAGTAGTTGGTAGCCATACTGTGCCCCTACAGATGCATAAGTTGCAATTCCTCCAGCATCGTTATCAGCAAAAGCAGTAACGACGCCTGGTCCCATTACCGATAAAAATAGGAGCATTTTTTTATAATATTTCGTTACGCTCATGATGAAAGTCCTTTCATTTTACGCCAATTTGATTTACTTCATAAAAAAATCGGTTTAACTCAGTGTATTCACTCAGAATATATTCTACTTTTTCTTTTGGCATTTCTCGTAAGATGAAAATAGCATGTAAAGGTTCTATTTGCTTTAACAATTCAATGCATACATTCGGCTTTAAAATGGTCATCGTTAATCCCATAATCTTTTTATTTAATTGTCTTATCAAGATAAATCGTCGCTTATAATCCAAAGATTCAATAATCTGAGCAAGGTCTTCTGGCTTTAATCGATTTAAGTTCTTTTCATAATTGACCTGCAATCCTTTAATACAATCATCCACTAAATTAATATACTGCCAATCTAAAAACTTATTTTGCATACGCTTAACGAGAAATTCGAGATTCATTCTTCGAAAAAACCCTCTCATGCCAATATCAATCGCTGTAATAAACAAATGCGGTTCACTATGTCTCCTTACAAATGACAAAATAACATCATTCGCTCTGACCAGCCTAGCACCTTCTAAATCAATAATCTGTCGATCTAAAATCCGATCGCCCACCAAAAACATTTTATCTTGATTTTCCTCTGGCATAACTTGATAAAATTTGCAATTCAGCTCAATCATGCCCTTATTATAAAAAGCAATGTAGTCTATAGGAATAATATGATCCAGTTTTCCACAGACAAGCCCTACTACCTTTGGGTAGATGCTATTTATTTCAAAAGCAACATCTAACACTTTACCAATAAAATCTCCACCGCTATTATAAACTTTATTCCCCATAAATTGACTAAAGTAGAATTTTTCATTTCCTTCCATGATGATCCCTCCTTGCAATCATAATCAAAAAAGACCTTCTTAATAGAAGGTCTTTTCGAAAGGTAAGTACAGCATACTTTCTATACAGAAAGACATTCTTCTTACCTTACTATATGCAATTCTAAATTGTAGTGCTAATTTTCCGCACCCTTTATTTTACTCTACAGCAACATCTACGAATTGAAAGGTTCTTCCATCGACTAATCCTAGATCAGTTAATTTCAATTCAGGAATCACTGGCAAACTCAAGAATGCTAATGTCAAAAACGGATCATGTTCGCACTTGACGCCCATATCATGAGCCAAAATTTTCATTGTATTTAGCTGTGCTTCCACATAGTGCACGCCTTCATTCGACATAAGACCAGCCAATGGCAATGGTAACGCTTTTAAAACTTCACCATTATCAACAATAACAATTCCACCCTGCATCTTTTCAATTTCCTTCGCCGCCAATAAAATATCCCTATCATTTGTTCCCATCACAATGAGATTATGTGAATCATGGGCAATCGTCGAGGCTATTGCCCCTCGTTTCAATCCATAGCCGTGTGCCAAGCCAACACCAACATTACCCGTAGCATGATGGCGTTCGAATACAACTAATTTTAAAATATCAGCTTCTACATCAGCTATAAATTCGCTATTTTCCACTTTTACTTTCATTTCTCGTGCCTTTGTTACGATTTGATGTGGTACAAGCTCAATTACACGCGCTAAATCAGATTTAGCCGAAAGCTTTAGTTTTTCTCTATTAATAGAGGTTAGATGCACGGTTTGTTTAATATGCTCATCGGAAAAATCACTTCCACAAAACAAAGCTTTGCGATGCTCCGCAACTTTTATTCCATTTTTAAAGACAAGGCTTGGATTCCATGTAATTAATTCATCAAATACAAGCAAATCCGCTTTATATCCAGGAGCAATGGCACCGACATCGCCAAGCCCAAAATATGTAGCTGCATTAATCGTCGCCATTTGTAAAACTACAGGAATCTCATATCCTGCTTCTACCGCCAGCCGTACCATATTGTTGATATGTCCTGTACCAATCAAATCCGCTGGATGACGATCATCTGTGGCAAAGAAACAAAATTGTGAGGTGAAGCGATTTACGACAGGTAATAACTGCAACAAATTATGCGCAGCCGAACCTTCACGAATCATCAAATACATACCTGCTCGTAAACGATCCATTGCCTCTTCAGGATTTACACATTCATGATCAGATTTAACACCGGCAGCTGCATACGCCATAATATCATTTCCCATCAAACCCGGTGCATGTCCATCTACTTTTTTGTCCTTTGCAATCATTAATTTATCTAAAACCGTTTTATCCCCAAATAAAACACCTGGATAATTCATCATTTCACCCAAACCAAGTACACGCGGATGATCAATAAATTTTGCTAAATCATCTGCTAATAAAGTTGCCCCTGCATTTTCTAAGTGACTCGATGGAACACAAGACGGCAACATCACATAGACAGATAAAGGTAAATCTTCCGTACTATCTAAAATATACTTTATTCCCTTCAATCCGCAAACATTCGCAATTTCATGTGGATCCGCAATTACAGTTGTCGTACCACTGGGAACAACGGCTCTAGCAAATTCTATTGGGCTAAGCATCGAACTTTCGAGATGCACATGCCCATCAATAAATCCTGGTGTAACGTATTTCCCATCCAGATTTAATTCTCTTCGTCCTATATATTCACCGACACCGGCGATTACTCCATCGACAATCGCAATATCGCCTTCAATAAACTCACCAGTAAAAGAATTAAATACTCTTACATTTTTTAATACTAAATCCGCCTGCTCGTCTCCCTTAGCAACTGCAATCAAGCGTTTCATTTTTTTCATCTTTATATCCACCTATCACTTAAAATATCAAAAGAATTATACTTTATCTTATCAAATAAAACAAAAAAAACAAATACATATATATCCATTTGCAAAAACAACTTACGCTCAATCTTGTCAATAAATAAAAAAGGCTCACTGACTTTAATTTATCCCAGTGAGCCTTTTTTCATTTATAACTTAAACTTATTAATTGTATTTTGTAAATCTTGTGCAAGTTCTGCTAAATTTCTACTTGCGGAAGTAATTTCTTCCTGTGAAGCCAACTGCGTCTGCGTAGAAGAGGATACCTTATTTACATTGCCTACCGTATTTTCTCCAATATCCTGCAAGCGAGCCATAATATTTACAACCTCAGCATTTCCAGTAACAATTTGCTTAACTTCATCTGCTACGACTTGAACATTTTCTCTCACTTTTTCAATATGATCAACAATTTCTTTAAATGACTCTCCTGCTTCATTAACAATCTGCGTCCCTTTTTTAACTTCTTGTGTTCCATTATTCATTGCACTTACTGCAACGTTTGTTTCTTCTTGTACATGACTAATTAGTGCATCTATTTGTTTTGCTGCTTCTTGTGATTGCTCTGCTAATTTTCTTACTTCATCTGCTACAACTGCAAAACCTCTGCCTTGTTCACCGGCTCTAGCAGCTTCGATTGCTGCATTTAATGCCAAAAGATTTGTCTGTGCAGCTATACTTGAAATCGTATGTACAATTTGTCCAATTTCCTTCGAACGCTCACCCAAGTTTGTAATTACATCGCTTGTCTTCATTATCATCGTATCAACTTGTTGTATTTGACTAACGGCTGTTTCAATTGCGCCCCGCCCTTTTCTTGCTACCGCTACACTATTTTGTGCATTTTCTAATGTCGTCTGCGTATTCCCTTCCACTTTATCAATTCGCTGCGCGATTTTCTCTACAAATCCCACTGCTGAACCAGTTTGGCT
Source organism: Selenobaculum gibii (assembly GCF_030273445.1). Taxonomy (NCBI): domain Bacteria; kingdom Bacillati; phylum Bacillota; class Negativicutes; order Selenomonadales; family Sporomusaceae; genus Anaerosinus; species Anaerosinus gibii. The sequence continues at coordinate 539,728 of NZ_CP120678.1, read as the reverse complement.
CTCCTGTTCTACATTATCTTTTGTTACCTTTCCAATTGCCACAGCAACTTCTTCTGCCATAAAACTAGATTGTTCAGCACTTGCAAACAATTCTTCACTCGCTGCTGCAACCTGCTCAGCCATTCCATTCACTTGTGTAATCATTGTCTTTAACTGATCAGACATAATCTTTAAACTATTCGCTAACCTTCCCATCTCATCTTCACTATCAACAATAATCGTCGCTGATAAATCACCTTTTGCAATTTTTTCCGCTACCAGAATTAACTTTTGAATTGGTCGATCCACCTTTTGATTAAAGATGTAGATCAAGGCTAAAACGAGGAGAATAATGACAATAACAGAGATTACAACACTTACATAGACAGATTGATTAACTGCAGCATAAATCTCTGCCTTCGGATATACTAAAACTAACTTCAGCCCAGTATTTCCAATTGGCGAAACCATAATATAACTATCACTGCCAAAGGCACTACTTTCTAATAACGCCTGTCCCTTTTGCTCTACAATTTGCTTACCAAGATTGCTTATATTACTATCTTTATCTTCCGTAATCTTTTCTTGCATATTTTTCTCAGCATCACGATACGCAACATAATAGCCTGCTTTTGTAATGATGAAGGAGTATCCAGTTTCGCCAATTTTCATATCTCGAATATAATTTTCTAATTCCGTTAATCCAATATCTACTGTAAGTACCCCCGCTAACTTTCCATCTTTTTCGATTGCACTAGCACTCGTTATCATCGTCGTCTTACTTACATCATCATAAAATGGTTCACTCCATGCCACTTCACCATTCCCTTGCACACCATTTTTATACCATTCATACGATGGATAGTTATACGCTTCATTACTATAATCCATCGTAAGCTTTACCGATCCATCGGTATCACGATATAAATATGGTCCATAATATTTTAAGTCAGCCTGATAAGCATTCGGCTCAAACCAACAGCCACTGCCATAAACCAAACTATCAGATTTAATTAGCTTTTCCATAGTCTTAAATACAACGTTCATATCATATTGTTCCATTGCATCCAAATTTGCTGTCAAAGCCTTATTTTTTTCAGCAACCTGTAACATTCTAGAGTTGAACGCATTTACGATTTCACCAGATTTGGCTTGCAACTTTCCTTCCACTTCTTGCTCCATTCCCGCTCTGAAAAAATGAATATTAAAACCGGTCTGAATACATAACAATACACTAGTGATCACAATAACACTTAAAACAAAAATTGCTTTAATGCTTTTACTTAACCTAGCCATTACCAACACCTCTTTTATAAGACATTTTTTAACAAAGTTTTATTGTAATTATTATATCATTCTTTTAACCAAAACCCACCAAGAGACTACTTAGTCGCGTGTTAATTAACAAAAAATTAAAATTTTCATCTCCATTCACTCATCTAAAAGCAGCTTCATCTAACTCTTTGCATTTTTTACTATCTATGATACGATAAAATAAAGCTTGATTCAGGTGGAGTTTTCAGTTCATCTGAATCTTAGAGCGCCTAAGTTATCGGACAAAACTAAATGATCAAGTATAGGAAGATAAAATGATGTCTAATAAATCTCCTCTGGCGACAATTTTAAAAATAGAAACGAACTCCCCTTTCCCTGATGAAATCCACTATAAAATACAATTTAAAGGATGCCCTTTAAATTGTATTTGGTGCAATTCTCCCGCACTTAAAAGCAAAAAAATAGAAATTGTACCAAACGAAACAATATGTGTTCACTGTATGGCCTGTGTATCTGATTGTCCTACCACTGGAATCATCAACCTTAACAATCAAATTCATATACAAAGTAATTATTGCATTGGTTGTATGAGCTGTGTAGAAATTTGCCCCCGAGGTGCCTTAAAACCGATTGGGAAAAAAGTTAGCATAATCTCGCTTTTAAATCAGCTTCTTCCTAAAAAACCTTCAAATGATCAAAACAAAAAAAAGTTGCAAGTTACCTTATCAGGTGGAGAGATTCTATCTCAAAGCACTTTTATTCTAGCCTTACTCAAACAGTTAAAAGAACATTTCTTTTTTACCATTTGCGAAACAACTGGCTACGCAAAACCGGATGACTTTAAAAAATTACTTTCCTATACCGACCTCCTACATTTTTCTCTTGCCCATTATAATAGCCAAAAACATTTTGAAATGACGGGGGTATCTAATGAAATCATCCTTAGAAATTTATCAACCGCATTATATACTCATAAAAATATCACCATTTGCATCCCTATTGTACAAATGGTGAATGATGATTTAGAAGATGCAAAAAAATTTGCTGACTTGTTAACAAGACTGGGAGCAAACAGGATAAAAGTAAAGTATTTTAAAAAATGTGGCTTTGAAACTTATTTACCGCTCCTTCCATCAGATATTACAACATCACAAGCGCATCAAAAAATTTTAACTTATATAGAAACATTAAAAAAAGAAGGCTTAGAATACTCCTTTTAGTATTCCAAGCCTTCTTTCATTTCCTAACAGCACTATTTTTTAATTTTATCATTTCTTCTATCTGCGTGCCCGGCAGCGTAAAACCACGCCCCATAACTTCATTTGCATCTTGTACAATCATAAATGCCATTGGATCCAATAAATCTACAAGCAACTTAATTTTACCAATCTGCGTTAAATTTACGACAACAAAAATGATATCCTTATGTTGATGTGTAAAAGCCCCTTCTCCTTTTAGAAAAGTTACACCACGCCCAACTTCTTTTATAATTTCATCAGCAATTTTCTCACTTTTGCTAGATATAATCATGACTGTTTTCTTATTATTAAACCCTGCTACAACCTTGTCTGTAAGCTTCGCTGCCACAAACATAGAAATTAAGGTGAGCATTGCTAATTTCGGTCCAAAAAAACCTGCGGCAACGAGCATAATGATACAATTTAATGAAAAATTCACCGCCCCCATGTTGAGTGCATAATACTTTTTCACAATTGCTGCGACGATGTCAAAGCCACCCGTACTACCGTTAAAGCGAAAGACAATTCCATAACCTATGCCAGTAAAAACACCACCATAAATTGCAGCTAATAACGAATCATCTACAATCGGAAAGTTTTGCAAGAACATCATTGCATCAATTGCCACTGAAAACACAACCGTCCCAAAGATAACATCCATCGTATAAGGTTTACCTAATAATCGATATGCAGCAAATAGTAATGGAATATTCATGATCAACGTCATTGTCCCTATAGGAAGCCCAAATAAGTAATACAAAATGATCGCAATCCCACCAATTCCACCACTCAGTAGTTGATGGGGAACTAAAAACAAATTAATTGCACTCGCACTTATCAAACAGGCAAAAGTGAGGATTAGATAACGCGTAACTTTACTCTGCAAACAAAACACCTCCGCTCTATACTACTGTTCAAGTGTTGTTATTCTAATCTCGTTTAAATATCCTTGTGAGATATCAAGCATTAACCGGTCTTTTTCATTTTGTTGATAAATATAATAAATCTTCCCCCCGATACGTTCCTTTTCACCTTTCCCATAAGCTTTATTCAACTTGTACAAGGTAGCGCCGATTTTGACACCTTTCTTACTTTCATACGTTTTGTCACTGATTCTGATATCCACAACTTTTTTTGTCGCTTCATCAATCCCAATACGTGTATCGTTATTTTCACCATAAATATAGTATGTCACTACTGCTGTATCCGTTAAATGACTAATATCCATACGAGGCTGTCCGATTTTATTTACCATTTCTTCATAACTTTCCCCAAGTTCTATACCACGATAAGAAAAATCTATCTTTTCCGCCGCAAAACCATGAATCGTCAAAATCATACATAATATAGTTATACTCAATATTTTTTTCAACATAACACAATCCTCAATTTAATTTTAATTTTGCTAATGCTTCCGCTAAAGCATTATTTACTGGTGTTTCTGAACTTTTCGCTTGGTCTTTCATAAACCTTGCCACATCACGCTTTGATACTTTCGTGCTTGATTCTTTGCTTTTACGCTCTTTAAATGTCGATAACTTTTCCCGGTATCCACAAACACACGCAAAAATTTGTCCTGCACCTTCCCCACGCAATTCGAGCTTCTTATGACAATTTGGACAACGTGCATTTGTTACTTTAGCCAAACCTTTACGATAACCGCAATCACGATCTTGGCAGACAAGCATTCTGCCTTTTTTCCCGTTGACTTCCAACATAAACTTTCCGCACTCAGGGCATTTTGTCCTTGTTAAATTATCATGCCGAAAACGATCTTCACTATTTTTTATCGCTTTTACAACATGAGCAGCATAGCTTTTTATATCCTGTATAAAGGTAGCTTTGCCTAATGCACCATTTGCAATACTACTTAATTTTTGTTCCCATTTTGCAGTCAAAACTGGCGATTTTAATTCACTTGGAACAAGATTAAGTAATTGTCTACCCTTTTCTGTAATAAAAATATCCTTGCCGCGTTTTTCTAATAAAAATGACGCAAATAATTTTTCAATGATATCAGCTCGCGTTGCCACGGTTCCCAAGCCACCAGCTTCATTCAAGGTTTGCTTTAACGCTTGATTTGATTCTTCCATATACTGTATAGGATTTTCCATCGCTGCTAAAAGTGAAGCCTCCGTAAACGGTGCTGGCGGTTTCGTTTTTCCTTGCGTTAACTCAATTTTTCCTACCGATAATCCATCGCCTTCTTTAATCTGTGGCAACTTTTGCTCTCTAACCTCGCCGTCACTCTCTTCATCCAAAGATCTTTGATAAATTTCTTTCCAACCTAAACTTTGTACCGTCTTACCACGTGCAATGAAGCTCTCCTCACCAATTTTTGCAAGCAGCGTTTTCTGCTCATATACATATGGTGGATAAAGTACTGCAATAAAGCGTTTCACCACTAAATCATAAATTTTACGTTCTTTATCCGTCATTGCACCTAAATTAACAAATTGTTCAGTTGGAATGATCGCATGATGATCAGAAACTTTTTTATCATCAACAAAATGTTTACTAACAACGATCTGTTTACTTGCTTGAAATGCAAACTTCGTATAATTTGCCACTCCGCACGCTTTTAAGCGATCCTTAATCGTTGGCACAATATCTGCAGATAAATAACGCGAATCCGTTCTTGGATAAGTCAGTACTTTATGCGACTCATAAAGTTTTTGCATAATAGAAAGCGTTTCTTTTGCCGAAAAACCAAAAATCTTATTTGCATCTCGCTGTAATTCTGTTAAATTATATAGCTCTGGTGCAAACATTTTCTTTTGCACTGAGTTGACCTCAACCACCTGTGCTTTTTGTCCTTTGATTTCCTTTATAATACTTTCTGCCTGCTCTTTCATGAAAACTTTTGTAGCTTTGCTTTTTTTCTCTTGCCAAGTCCATTCCACTTGATTTGCCCAAACTTTAATTCCATAATACTCACGCGGTTTAAAATTCTGAATTTGTTCTTCCCTTTTTGCAATAATTGCTAAAGTTGGTGTCTGTACTCGCCCACAAGAAAGTTGCGCATTATGTTTACATGTCAAAGCGCGAGTTGCATTAATTCCTACATACCAATCTGCTTCCGCCCTTGCAACAGCAGATTGATACAAATTTTCATAAAGTCTGCCATCTTTTAAATGCGCAACCCCGTCTTTAATCGCTTTATCCGTAACTGAGGAAATCCAAAGGCGCTTGATTGGTTTATGTACACCAGATTTAATAATAATCCACCTTGCGACCAATTCGCCTTCACGTCCGGCATCAGTTGCAATTACAATTTCACTTACATCTTTGCGATGCAATTGCGTTTTTACATTTTGAAACTGTTTTGCCGTCTGCTTAATTACCACAAGGTCTAACGCTTCTGGCATAATTGGCAGTTCTTCTATTTTCCAAGCTTTCGCACTCGCACCATACTTTTCTGGATCGGCATGAGTTACAAGATGTCCTAATGCCCAAGTTACAATATATCGATTTCCCTCAATAAAGCCGTTGCCATTTTTATTACACCCTAAAACACGTGCCAAATCTCGGCCCACTGACGGTTTTTCTGCTAAAACAAGAATTTTACTCATGAACTTCTCCTTAAATCAAAATATCTTATCTTTATTATACACGAAAATAAATAAAGACAATGCAAATAAAACAAGAATAAGTTTTTTTAAAAAAGTGAACCCTACAGGTGAGAAAACCATAAATTTATGCTTACATTACAAATAACACCATTCCTGTATTTTCTTTAATATTTCGAACTCGTAATTTATTGGAGGAGGATTTTTATGCAGTATCATCAGCTGATTCGTCACAACGGCATTGAGCCGCTGTTTCATGCGATAGAAATGTCAGTCATCGCCGCTTGTAATCATCTACCCTTTCACCTGCACGCCGAAGGATTGCGCGGTACGGGAAAAACAACGGCTCTTCGTGCAGCTCACGCTTTGTTGCCACCAATCGAACGCATCAAAGGCTGCATTTACAATTGCGACCCTAAAAATCCTCATTGCCCACAACACAAAAATTTGACGCAAGAGGAAATTGCTACAATCGGAACTGAATTTGTTCCACGACCTTTTTTAGAAATCTCCCATTCAGCTAAAATTGCCTCCGTAGTTGGCAGCATTGATTTAAGTAAATTAGTAAATAGTGAAAATAGTACAGCTGCACTTTTGCCTGGAACAATACCACAAGCACATCGTGGAATTATTTTTGTCGATGAAATTAATCGTCTTGCTGATACCTCCCCTGAACTAGCTGATATTCTTCTAGACGTAATGGGTACAAAACCGGGCAGAATCCAAATCGAAGAAGCTGGACTACCAATCGTCGAAATGCCTGTAGAGGTTAGTATATGGGCAGCTTCCAATCCAGACGAAGAACCCGGAAGACTCGCCGATGTTCGGCGGCAGCTATCAGATCGCTTCGACTTAACAATTCCAGTAAAACAACCATCTGATGTGACTTCTGTACAGAGAATTCTAAATCAAACCTCTCCAGACACAGAACTTTTTCAAACCTTTTCTATTCCTAAACTGGATAATATCTCTTTTCGTGATGACCTTCAACAAATTCTTGCAACCATTTACGTCCAATTCAATTTAGAAAGCATTCGATCTATTCAAGCAATTGAAACTGCATCACGCTTAGAAGCTGCGATTAGCCAACGAAACACAGCACAAATTGACGATATCATAAAAGCGATCCTTCCAACTTTATCCCATCGTGTATCCATGCAGACAATAGAACAAATTCTTCACTACCTTGACCTAATTAAAAGCCATCAAGAAATACCTTTTTCCCTAAGCGCTGGTGTCATCGCAGAACATACACCTAAACCTACAATAAAAAAATTCTCCCTTTCCAGATTGCAACAATTTCTGAAACAACTCATCAAACTTTTGCCCAAATTTCCTTCAATGTCCGCCCTTACTGCAAATACTAAACGTAATGAAGATCCATCCCATCATCAACCGCAATTAAAAACTTCTACAAAAGAAGATATCATCTCCCCACCAAAAATTGCCACGCCTCTTAGTGAATTAAAAGAAGCTGATTGGTTGCAAAAACCTGAGGAAAAATGAAGAATATATTCGATTTATCTAATGAAAATTTAACATATTTATCTGAAGAACTTCAACTACAATTAAATAAAAACAGCGGTATCGGGATTGGAGAAAGCAGTGTATTAAGTAAAAAAATTCATCTTTACAAAGCCTCTTCACCACAAAACATTCAAATTGTCGTCAATGCAGATGCTGGTAAGTTTTTCTATGGACAAATCATAGAAAATAAAATTTTTCACCTTGACGTTTTCCATCAATGCGGCAAAGTAAATCATCACCAAGCCGCAAAAAAAGTAATTGAAACTATCAAATCTTACGGGAAATATAGCCTGCAGAAAGCCAATTTGCCGAATCCAGATTTGTTTGATATCCAAACGGGAACTGGCGGTGGAAGAATTACTGGAAGCTTAACTTATGGTACAAAAGAATCTCTATGCTATACCCATCAAAATCATATTCATTTAGCCTTCTCACTCTCTCATGAACATTTAGTTTTACTTTTCTATCTAGTTGAAACTTTAGAAAAAGTTATTTTAAACCATAAATTAGAACTACGCCAGATAGAACAGATAAGCAATGGATATAGTGACGATAATCAATATATGAATGTATCAGATTATGCTGACAAAAATGATTCTGCACTGCGCCGAGAAACTACTTCTGATACAACCTTTGCCATGAAAGAATTGAAAAAATCTTCATCTCCCTCTATGGGCGATGAAACTTTATCCGGTCAAGACCAGCAAGCAAGCAGTGCTTCTACGACTGGGCAAAAAAGCCAACAACAAACTCTACTTGGTTTACTAAGGCAGATTCCCCATACATCTAATCTAATCAAAGCAACAAAATCGAAAAAATTTCCGCTTCCACAATCACTGCACAATTTAATTTGGCGAATTAGAAATTATTTAAAAAAGAAACCCGGTCAACATCACCCAATAAAAAACATTCAAAACGTTAAATCAATTGTGAGTAAGCAGATTAGTAAATCATCAACAGCAAATGATTTTTCACTCGATATCTCAACAACCATTCATAATGCTGCCGTAAGACAACTTAATCAATATAAAAAAAATTTTTCTATTCAAGTCGATGATTTAGCCTTTTACTCTACCAATAGCAAAACCAATGCAGAAATTTGTCTCTTACTTGATGCAAGCGCTAGTATGGGTGGATGGCGCATTGATACTGCCAAAGAGCTTATCTTTAAGTTGCGTGAAATCACCTCACACAAAATCAGTATTATTACTTTCCATAATCAAAATGCAACGATTGCTCTACCTTTTACTAGAGATAAAAACAAGCTGATTGATACCTTAAATCAACTACAGCCAAGTGGAGCAACCCCGCTCGCATTAGGATTTAAAATCAGCCTACAGTACCTAAAAACAGAACGACTACGAAAGCCATTTTTATTTCTTATCACAGATGGACTTCCTTGCTATACAAGCGGTAACTTAAACAATCCCCTCGAAGATGCCCTACTTATGGCAAAAGAAATAAAAAAGCACCATATCCATTTTTCTTGTATTGGATTAAATGAAAAGCAAGATTATTTACATGCCTTAGCCAAAGCTGGAGAAGGGCATGTATTTAAATTAAATTAATCCTAAAAACATCTACAGAAAATCTGTAGATGTTTTTAATTCATTCCCATTTTTATGCATGGAGTAGCGTATCTTCTCATATTATTTAGCATGAATTCTTCTAGGAGGTATATACTATGGCTGATACAACAGTAACCAATACAGAAAACTCCTGTAATACACAAAGTGTAGAAACAGCTACCGAAGATACAAAAACAACGCAAATAACGACGAACCAATCAAATGATGTAAATGAAACTATTACCGTTACCAGACCAGATGAAAATGATTGCTGTTGTCCTTGTGGGCATTTAGATTTAGATAAGCTTGCTGAAGATGCATGTCAATGTGCTTTCAGATCTTCTAATATCGTAATTGCAACCAGCAATTCAATTATGGTATTTACAATGATTATTCTACAAGAAGTCCTCAAAGAGCTTTGCCGTTCTAAGAATTTCAATTTAGATGATGTTGTATTAATTACTTCTGCCTTAGCAGTTTTAGGCGATGGAATCAATATTAATAATCCGCAACCATTCAATAGTTAAGAAGGAGGAATAAATTATGGAAACAACATCAATTACTCGTACTGAAACCTGCCAAGATAACAAAACAACTGTAGTTACAGATACCGTTGATGATAAAACCGTCACAACGACTTGTGTAGACAATACAACTACAACAAAAACATCAAATCAAACAATTAACGATCCTAGAGTTATCCGTTGTCCTTGTCATCATCTCAATCTACAAAAATTGCTTGAAGAAACAAGGTGCCAAGCATTTAAATCTAGCAATCGAGCCGCCGCAAGAGCAAATGGTGTATTGCTTTTTGCTCTACAAATTTTACAAAATATTTTAATTTGTAAATGTAAGCAAAAAGAAATCAATATTGACGATTTATTTCTTATTGCAACTGCGATAGGGGAGATAGGCGATATTATTTCTATTTATAACCCACCACCATTTAATAGTTAATTTTAATCCATAATAAAAGTCGACAATCCTTTAAGGATTGTCGATTTTCTCTATTCTCCATCGTTAGCATTATATAAAATTCGTTAATATCCAATAAACAAGTATCCCTGTTACAATACTCTTCGCTAAGGATTTTGTCTTTAGCGAAACGACAAGTACAATCAGCGAAGCAAGTAAATTTATATTATTTAGACTTAGATTTAAATGATCGCCATTAATAAAAATTTCTGAAAAGACGAGTGCACCAAAAATTGATGTTGGCACATAACGTAACCATCGTTCAACGACTGGCGATAGGCTCACTCTTGCTAAAATAAAAGGAGGTAATGCACGTGGAATATAAGAAACAATACACATGCCTAATATACAATACATAATTTCAGTTGTACTCATCATTTCTTATTCGCCCCACCTTCGATAACACACCCTGCTGTTGCTGCAATTAACGTTGCAACAACAATATGTAATTTATGCGGTAAAACACTTGATAATCCCAAAGCTAAAACACCGCCAAATAACCCAATCATAATCAGTAATTTATTGCTAAAATGATACGTCCATAAGCCAATAAACATCGCTGTTAATGTATAGTTTACAACGGCGATATCGACTAAGATAATATTTCCTAATACATTTCCAAGCATATTGCTGAAAATCCAAGCACTATGCGAGATGATGTTTAGTGCCAATGCTCGATCCGGTGTCCACCTTGGTTGCGAAAAATTACTTAAATTTACAGCAAAAGTTTCATCTGTAATCCCTTGTGCAAATACACCTAAATATCGTGAAGATTGGCGCATCAAATAAGTAGCTAAAGTTGAACTATATAATACATGCCGTAAATTAACAATAAATGTAGTCAAAACAATCGATAAGATAGAAGCGCCGCCCCCCATCATTGCAATGGCAATAAATTGTCCACTGCCAGCAAAAACGAGAATTGACATAATTCCACTCTGCCACACTGTAAGTCCTACCTTTTGGGCAAAAACGCCACAAGCCGAACCTAAAAATAAATACCCAAAACAAATCGGTAATGCAGCTTTCCATACCTCTTTATCCAGCAAACCTTTAAAAATAATAGCCGCCCCCACTTCAACCTAAATAATAATAAATAAAACATAATTATAACTTTATATTTAACGTTTCTAACACTTCTTGTTATTATAGCGGTTCAATCAGCATTTTTCAATATTTATCTGGTTTTAAGGTAAAGTTTTAGCAAATAATACTGTCAGAGGAATTTCAACAGATGGCTAGAATATAAACAGAGTTCTTAATTTAGATGGAATTTTAACTTCACCTGAATCTTAGAACTCGTTATCCAGGGATTAGCTGGGTGATTTAAAAAGATTCGAGGTTAATAAACATGCTTACCGATGAACTTATAAAAAAATCGGCTGCGACCATTGAAACGTTTAGTCGCGGCTTATCTTATTATCGAAATCATTATGTAAAAGATTTCACTGCCAATCAAAATACATTTAGCGCCTTAGTTTACGGCTCTGACATCTATAACGTGCGTATCACTTTGAACGAAAATGCCGACCATATCTCCGCATATCATTGTGATTGTCCTGCATCCCATAAATATATTGGCGCTTGTAAACACGTCATTGCTGTTTTAAAGCGAATTCAAGAATGTAATTTAGATAAACAGCCGCCTGTAAAGAAGCAAGAGCCTAGTAACTTGCTTTTTCATTTTTTCCAAAGCATTCGCCAGTCTCCCCAAAATGAAAAAGTCGCCCATCTTATTCCAACATTAAATATTCGTCGTTACTATAAAAAAATTGCCGCTGACCTTGAGTTTACAATTGGCAGTGAACGACAATATGTAATTCGCAATATGAAAAATTTTCTATCTTCCGCGTATCTAAAAGAAGATATTAAATTTGGCGCAAAATTCACCTTACATTCTGTAATGCCAAATTTCGATTCTATCTCTGCACAACTTTACAATCTCTTAATAACGGCATATGAAGATGAACAAAGTCTATCACCGTACACGATTAGTGACAGTAAAGTAGCGGTGAATAAAAGTTTTCTTTTAACTCCTACCAGTTTACAGAAATTTTTCGCAATCATGGAAAACACCCCGTTTGACCTTTCTTTTGATGGATATTTGTATCCACAGACAATCATCCTAAATGATCGACCCAATCTAAAAATCAAATTAGAAAATAACGCTTACGGCAAAGCCGTATTATCACTTGGAAAAACATCAATTCTCCCGCTAGACCATCATTATCGTTATTTGTGGGTAAACGATACTTTATATCATGTTGATAAAGAGTTTTCAACCTATATAAAGCCGCTTTCACTAGCTTTTGAACAAAGTCCCGGGATTACACTCCCGATTCATACCGAAGACCTACCACGTTTTTTTTCAAATGTTATGCCTGAATTAGAAAAAATAGCATCTTTGGATGTTTCCAATACAATTATGAAAAAATATGATATTTTGCCGCTTAATGCTGCGATTTATCTTGATCAAGATAAAAACTCTCTCTATGCCGATCTCAAATTCAAATACGGTGATATCGAAATTAATCCTTTTCTCAATAAAGAAATCGTTAATCATACCGGAGATAAAATTTTGATTCGCGATCAACAAGAAGAAGATAAAATTCATGCGTTATTCGCCAAATATGCATTTACCCCACAAAAAAATCACTATGTACAATCAGATGAAATGCAGATTTATGACTTCTTGAATGATGGAATTCGTGAACTTACCAATTGCGCCGAAATCTATTACAGCGACACGATGAAAGCAAACCCAATAAAAAGAATCGAAAATCTCTCTACTGGCATTCGTGTAAGCGATGACAATGTACTTGAAATGTCATTTGAAGCAGACGATTTAAATTTGCCAGATATTTTTTCCATGCTGCGTTCCTATCGCTTAAAAAAACGCTACCATCGTTTGAAAAATGGTACCTTTATCAATTTAGACAATGATGAATTAGCAAATTTAGCTGATTTAGCTGAACACTTAAATCTAAAAGTCCCTAAAAATAGCAATACAATCAAACTCTCCTTGGCAAAAGCGCTCTACCTCGACAACTTATCGCGCGATATTGAAGGATTAAAATTATCACGTAATCAGGCATTCAATCAGCTCATTTCTGATATTACCGAACCGGCAAAGCTGGATATTGCTATACCGCCATCACTCAATGCCATCTTACGCGACTATCAGAAAATCGGCTTTAAATGGCTTAAAACTTTGGCTCATTACAAATTGGGCGGAATCCTCGCTGATGATATGGGCTTGGGGAAAACGTTGCAAGTCATCACCTTCATCTTATCGGAAAAATCAAAATCTCCACTGCCGTCCATCGTGATTGCTCCGACTTCACTCATTTACAATTGGCAAGAAGAAATTGAGCGATTTGCACCAGAACTTACCTCACTCGTCATCACTGGATCACGAGCAGAACGACTTGAGCTACTCAAACAGAGTAACAATTATGATATTATTATCACTACCTATAATATCTTAAAACGTGATATTACAGACTACGAAAACCGCCATTTTCACTATTGTTTTCTCGATGAAGCGCAACATATTAAAAACCCCAATACACAAAATGCAAAATCCGTAAAACATCTTCAAACTGATGGTTATTTTGCCCTCACAGGCACACCGATTGAAAACACATTGACTGAATTGTGGTCGATTTTTGACTTCATCATGCCTGACTATCTATTATCACATAGTGCCTTTAAGAAAAAATTTGAAATTCCGATTGTAAAAAAACAAGACCCTCTCGTTATGCGAGATTTAAACCGTTATATTACCCCATTTATTCTCCGCCGAATCAAAAGCAAAGTATTAACGGAATTACCGCCAAAAATTGAAAGTAAATTAATCAATACAATGACCGACAAGCAAGCAAAAATTTATCAAAGCTATTTCATTCAAGCCCAAAAAGAATTTCAAGCCGAACTTGCTAAAAATGGCTTTGAGCAAAGTCGAATAAAAATTTTATCTATTTTAACGCGCTTACGCCAAATCTGCTGTCATCCAAGTTTATTCCTCGAAGATTATCACGGCAGTAGTGGGAAACTTGAATTGATGCTGGAGATGTTAGTCGATGCCATAAACGGGAATCATCGCGTTTTGATTTTCTCTCAATTTACCAGCATGTTGGCGATTCTGCAAAACGAATTAAAAAATCGCAACATTTCCTATTACTACTTAGACGGATCTACCCCGGCACTTGACCGCGTGCAAATGGCAAACTCCTTTAATAGCGGTGATCAGTCGGTATTCTTAATCTCGCTCAAAGCTGGTGGCACAGGACTGAATTTAATTGGCGCTGATATGGTTATTCATTACGACCCATGGTGGAATCCCTCAGTTGAGGAGCAGGCAACCGACCGCGCCTATCGCTTAGGACAGGATAATACCGTGCAAGTCTTTAAATTAATCACCAAAAATACTATCGAAGAAAAAATCTTCAACCTGCAACAAAAGAAAAAATCGCTCATCGATAGCATCATCCAGCCGGGAGAAAATTTCTTATCCAAACTTAACGAAAAAGAATTACGCGAATTATTTAATCTAACCTAACGATATACAACAAAAGCCGGACGATCGACATGAAGCTGATCATCCGGCTTTACTATAACTCTTAAATCCCAAACTCTTTTGCATAAGTTACCGTTCCACTTATAGGCTTTACATTATCTTGCAGGTTGATTGCCATAAAATTGGCAGAAGATATCCCCTCAGGAACTTCAATACCAAACTGTTCTGCTGGACGGTAACCAAATCGCGGATAATATTTTTCACTTCCTAAGACCAGCGAATACTGATATCCTAATTTCTTGGCAATTTTGTGACCTTCTTCAATTAAAGCAGTACCTATGCCCTGCTTTTGAAATTCTGGCAGCACGGACAACGGTGCCAAGACAAGTACTGTGTCCTCTCCCACCCTTGCTTTTGTGAACATAATATGTCCTGCAATCCTGCCGTCAATCTCCGCGATTAGAGAAAGTTCCGGTACAAATGCCACCCCATTTCTTAAAGCAGCAACTAAATCCTGCTCATTTCCATCGCTGTATTCTGCGGTTGCAAATGCATCTTTTACAAGACTATAAACCATATTGCAATCTTTGCTTGTTTCCTGTCTGATTAACATAGCTTTTCCTCCTGATTTATTCTTCATGTTTCATGGAATAAACAAGACCTTCAGTAAAAATTCTTAATTCTACCTCACCAAGCAAAATTGCCATTTTTAAATACCGCTACTTCTTTACCATCTTCCGTAATACCGATAATTTCTAAATCTTTCGTACCAACCATAAAATCTTCATGAATAATCGAATCATTCACATCAGCAGCTTCCAGTTCTGATTCATTCATTTTATCGCCGCCTGCAATACAAACTGGATATGCTTTACCGAATGCTAAGTGGCAAGAGGCATTTTCATCGAATAGTGTATTGTAAAATAAAATATTCAAATTCGAAATCGGTGAATCATGGGGAACAAGTGCAACTTCGCCAAGATAAGCAGAACTATCATCCGCAGTCAACAACTTTTCTAAAATTTCCTGGCCTCTTTTTGCTGAATACTCGATAACTTTTCCGTCTTTGAACGTCAATTTGAACTCCTCAATCAAATTTCCATGATAATTTAACGGTTTCGAACTAACCACGGTACCATTTACGCCATGTTTTTTCGGCATTGTATAAACTTCCTCTGTTGGCATATTCGCAACGAATTCTCTACCTTCTGGTGTAAATTCAGAACCACTGAACCAAATATGTCCTTTTGGTAATTCAATCGTCAAATCTGTTCCTAGCGAATTTTTGTAATGTAAACTTTTAAAATTGTATTGATTCATCAACTCTTTATTTTTTTTCAATATATTCAAATGTTTTTCCCAGCTTTCTATTGGGTCTCCATCGCCAACGCGTACCGTTTCCAAAATCGCTTCCCACAATTTCGCCATGGCTTCCCTTTCACTCAACTTCGGAAACATTTTTTTCGCCCAGTTAACCGTTGGAATTGATACAACACACCAGGTATTTTTATTGTTCATCATGCGTTCACGATATTCTTTTAACGCATTTCCACTCGCTTTTTGCGTTCTTGCAATACGATCCGGATTTACGCCCTTTAAAATTTCCGGATCTGATGCTGCGATAGAGATAAATGCGGCGCCTTGCCGTGCATACCCGATATACATTTCTTTGCGCCAGTCAGGAAATTCATCAAAGATTTCTTCTGGCGCATGCATAAACCGAATCCGCCCCAATACCTCATCATTCCAACTGACCACAACATCCCTTGCTCCAGCCAAGTAAGCTTCTTTTGCAATCTTGCGGGCAAAATCTGCACATTCAATCGGCGCATTAATCACAAGAATCTGGTTTTTCTCAATATTTACACCTTTGCGCACAACAAGGCGTGCATACTTTTCTAACTTTTGTTCCATCTTTCTCCTCCTATATTCTTTCATCTCATTTATTTAAAATGCAATGTAGACTATTTATTCTTTATAGTATTTACCAAAATATATTTCTTATTTTAGAGGGCACACAAATATTTCGCAAGTTTATTTTGCCATCCTTATGATTTCTTTATATAATAAAGTAGACTTAATTCAGTTGGATTTCTTACTCCAGCTGCGTTTCTATACAAATCTAAATTTATTCTACGAGGATGTATCTTATGAATCTCTATACACTTACACAAAAACATCATCCTTGGGCAGTTTCACTTCGTCGCCATTTTCATCAATATCCTGAAGTTAGCGGTGAGGAATATCAAACCCAAGCAAAATTATTAGCTGAATTAAAAGCGCTGCAAATTAACTGCCGCCCTGCGGGAACTACAGGTGTAATTGCCGAAATTCAAGGTAAAATTTCAGGCAAAACCATCGCGATTCGCGCTGATATTGATGCATTGCCAATCCAAGATGAATGTAATACACCGTATCAATCGAAAAATAAAAATGCTTGCCATGCTTGTGGTCATGACGGTCATATCGCTGTTGTCTTTGGCACCTTACAAATAATTCACGAACTGCGTGATAAACTTCAAGGAACGTTTCGCTTTATCTTTCAACCTCGTGAAGAGCAATTTCCCAGTGGTGCTGTTTCTATGATTGAAGATGGTGCATTAGATAATGTAGATGCGATTATCGGCGCACATATTTGGCAGCCAATTTCGCTCGGTACAATCGGCATTACCTATGGCAATCTCATGGCATCGCCTGATAAATTTAAAATCACTGTACATGGGAAAGGCGGGCACGGTTCGATGCCACAGCAAACCGTTGATCCAATCTTAATTGCCTCTCAAATCGTTCTCGGTTTAAATACGATTGTGAGCCGCTCGATTGATCCACTTGAACTTGCTGTTGTTTCCGTTGGCTCAATCCAAGCGGGAAATGCTTTCAATATCATCCCCGAAACGGCAACCCTTGAGGGAACTGTTCGCTCTTTTGATGAAAATGTACGCCAACAAATCTTCGCTCGCATTGAAGCTATTGTGAGTGGAATCTGTGCGGCGAATGATGCTACTGCTAAAATTGAAACTTTATTGGGGCATCCAGCAATTATCAATGTTCCTAGCTACAGTAAAGCAATCGCTAAGGCAGTAGAAAAATGTCACGCACCAATCAAAGTAGAAGAAGTTCCTCCTGTGATGTGTGGCGAAGATTTTTCTTACTATCTAAAGCATGTTCCCGGAGCTTTTTTCTTTATTGGCACAGGTACGGATAAAATGATTTATCCACATCATCATCCAAAATTTGATATCGATGAACGTGCAATTCTTTACGGAATGGAAGTCATGGCACGAACAGCTATTGATTTAGCCAAAGCCTAGATTTATATCAACCACTAAAAAAGTACCGAAGAAAATTTTCTTCGGTACTTTTCTTATTTTTGAACAATAAGTGCAATATCTCCGTCTGCTAAATTTTGTATTGCCAAATTTTTTTCTGCTTCTGAGCTCACATAAACAGAGGTAATCAGTCCGGTACGTAAATTAGGATTCAATAACCGTACCTTCTCTACTACGCCAAGTCGATTTCTCCCATGAAACTCCCCTTGTAAATGAAGAATAGTTTTACCTTTATTCTGCTTTAATGCTTCAACTATACTTTCCGCCATCGCATCATCTTTTAAGCATTGCGCTTGATAATACCTTTCAATCTGTGCATCATCCAGTCGCATCCCAACCT
Source organism: Selenobaculum gibii (assembly GCF_030273445.1). NCBI lineage: Bacteria > Bacillati > Bacillota > Negativicutes > Selenomonadales > Sporomusaceae > Anaerosinus > Anaerosinus gibii. Next base: position 521,409 of record NZ_CP120678.1, on the reverse strand, counting down.
GTCCCGATTTCATATAAGAAACAAATGCAGCATAATACACATCATGATTCACGATATGCTTAGATGGCAGATACTTTTTCTTAACTTCTTCTATGCTGTATAGCGTTCCACTTTTCGCATATTCAGCGGCTAGATAGCGCGGGATATTTCCGCCCAATACGGCAATTTGTTTATTTTTTGCAAACTCAATACAAGGTTTATAATCCTCTGAATAGTTCTTCCACGGACGTGAATTTTCTAAAAAATCTTTTTCAGAAATTTGATTTCTCAAATATTTATCTAAATAAGGCTGTACATCGCGTTCAAACATTTCTAACGACAAAATTAAATTGGGCTTTTCTTTATATAAAGCTTTTAAAAATTCATTTTCTTGTTCATGAATCCATGTATTATCATGATATTCCCCAAAGAAAATCACATCATACGTTGAAAAACGACGGGCAACGTCTTTAACCGATAACAGTTCGCCATTTTTCTGATAAAAACCATCTTGCAATGCTGCCTCTGCCTGCATTGGTAAACTGATAAAAAACACTCCCACAATAAAAATTACTGATAACCATTTACGCATCATAATTGCATTTGAACTCCACATCTCCAAACTCTACCGTCAATTGCTAAGTCATCTATCTTTTTATCAAAGATATTTTCTACTGCAACATAGCCATTCACGGTGTCATTGAATTTTTTACTTACGCTGACATTAAATGTACTATAATCATAATCCGATTTACTATAACGATATTCATTTATCCACTCATTCCAAATCACTGCATGGATACCACTATTGTCTATATCATCATATTGCAACTGTAATGTTGTCCGATTTTTTGCACGATCTTCTAATCTTGAATCATCTTTTTTATCAATTGCGTCTAAATAATTACTTGTCAGTTTTACCGTCCATTTATCATTTAAATGACGTCCCAATTCCAATTCGACACCATCAATTTTTGCTTTATTAACATTGACGTATTTGCTTGTCGCTACCATTCCGGAACCTGGAATATAACTCATTTTTGTTTCTGTCCCAATTAAATTATCTACATCATTGTGAAAATAAGTTAATTTTCCAAAACTATTGCCACGTTCGCCTTCTAAACTCAATTCAAAGTTTTTAGATTCTTCTGGCTGTAAGTCTGGATTACCGGCTACAGTAACTTTCATCGTTCCCATTTGACGTGTCATATTCATATACAGTTCACTGATACTCGGGGCTTTGAATCCAGTTCCATAACTTGCTTTTAACCGATAATTATCATTCATTTTATACGTCATGCCAATTTTCGGACTTACTTTATCACCAAATTTGTCACTATCATCATAACGCAAGGATGGAATCACTAATAAACGATCATTTATCACCCATTCATCTTGTACGTATGCTGCATAATAATCAATCGTTGCTTCTGAACCAGTTTTCGTTACGCCATCCCGTTCAATGCTAAAGATATCATCTCCACCATTTCCTAATCTAGTCCCTCGATAAGAAGTTTGACGATATTCCCCACCATAAGTCAGTAAATGATTATCGCCAATTTGTGTTGTATTTTTGCCATCGACAACGAAAGTTTCGTATTTTGCAACATCAAAATCACTCAATTTCCTAGCAGAAGTATATGTATTATCATCTTTTTCTAACTTATTAAAGTACATTCGAAGTTCATAATCGCCCGCCGCTTTTTCACCACGATAAGTAATGCCATAAGAACGTCTTTGATTTTCCCAATACTCTTTGTTCCCAGAAGCATAATCTTCCTCTAAATTCTCTTTCATATACTCATAAAACACATCTATTTTTTTATCTTCTGTCAAATCATAAGTTCCTGAAATATTAAAGAAATGACGATCACCAAACATGTTGGTGTTTTCAGTTGCATAGGTCTGTTTCAGAATATCGCTATAACGAGTATCAAAACTCCAGGCCCATTTCCCATTTTTTCCTAAATCTAAATGATAATCCACATTTCTTTGTTCACTTCCTGTGGATAAACCAAGTTGGCTTGTCGTTGCATCTGATTTTCTCGTAATAATATTGATCACACCGCCAAGTGCATCCGAACCGTAAAGCGAGCTGACTGGTCCACGCACAATTTCAATTCGTTCAACATTGGTCAAATTAATCCGATCCAATTCATAAAAATTGGCCGTAACTGACGTATCTTCACCTGCCATACGCCGTCCATCAATTAATATAAGAGTTTGGCTCGTATTCATACCGCGAATAGATACCTTCTTCCCTGTCATTCCCGTTTTCGTAATATCTACGTTAGCCGCTAATTTTAATGCACTTACTACACTATCTGCCCCAAGGTTTTCAATATCTTCGCGCGTGATTACCTCTACGCTCGCTGGAGTTTCTTTAATTTCTTGCTGCGTTCTGGTAGCCGAAACGATAACATCTCTACTTTGCACGATTTCATCATTTGCCTGCGCAGCAGATACCGGCGCCGTTAGATATAATCCTATTGCCATGGTTAATAATGCTTTTTTATTTTTGCCAACGAATCTCATCTTTTACTTTCTCCTCCCTTTTCTACCCTTGCGCTGCAATCGCCTGTACTTCTGTTTTTAAATTACCCTCAAGTAAAGCCTCTGTACATTCAAGTAACGACTGCGCAATATTAATATGCCAAAATTGTCCTGCCTCAGTTAAACGACTCAATACTTTCCCCTTGTTAACCAATCCATGCTTTTGCCAAATTTCAAGTAAATAATCTAGTTCTCTTATACACCCACCATATTTTGCTGCTAAAAATTCTAAATTAAAATAGCCGCTTTCTAATTGTCTTAGCATGTCATTGTGCAGCTCTTGCTTCGCTGATTTCTTTGCCATAAACATCAACGGTTTTTTGCCCGCTTGAATGTTTTCCATATATTTTTTTAAATCACGTTGTAAGAAAATACTATATGCGCCGATGTTTCCTCCAGCACCAGAACCAAAAGCAAATACTTCTGCTCCACTTTTTGTTAGTAAGTTATACATATTGCGCTCACGTATCCCCTTTGCCCAGTGACAATTACTCAATTGTCTATACGCGCGCTCTTTTAGCCAAGCATTTGCAATGGCAAACATTTGTGCTTGCTCCGCGGTTGTAGCCGCTGGTGGTAAATTCCCTGCATCAATCGCTTTTTTTAACGGACTTACATCAAATAAATTTAATTGATAAAGATCCATGCCATCAATCGGCAAACTGTCTACCATTTGCAAATCAAACAATAAATCCTCAACTGTCTGCCCCGGCAATCCATAAATTAAATCAATAATAATCGAAGCTTGTCCATAGGCTGCTAACTCTTTTAATCTGGCAACCACCGTTTCATAATCATCTAAGCGCCCCATCGACTTTCTAAGGTTCGTGAGAAAGGATTGTACCCCAACTGAAACTCGATTCACACCACAGGCAAACCACGCATCCATTTTCTCTTTCACTAAATCATGAATACGCGCCTCAAGCGTAATCTCACAATCATTCGCTAACGGCAAATACATTTGAATTGCCTGTAAAACACGCGTTACATTGTACGAGGATAAAGCACTAGGTGTTCCCCCTCCAATGAATACCGCATGAATAAGTCCATTCTTTAAATAGCAATCATTTGCCGACATGGATAATTCTTTGATTAAACAATCCACATAAAGCGTTTCTCGTTCTTCATTCGAGTAGTTTTGAAAAAAACCACAATATAAACAAATATGGCTACAAAAAGGGATATGGATATAGGCAGTGCGCTTTTCTACTTTTATCAGTTCTGTATGCATTGTATTTTGCCAAGCAATCAGCCTTTCTTCTTCACTTAGAGGCCGTCCTTGCACACTTGGATGAACAACTCTTTTCTTATCAAATGCATCTTGCAATGGATGATCTGTATTTTTTCCAACGGTCAAGCGGTATTGTTCTTCATTCATTTGAGCCAAAATTTCTGCTAATGTTTTTTTCATCCTTTAGCCTCCTAACAATTCCGACTTGATTTTATTAAACACAGTCTTTGCCGCTAATAAATCATTTGTATCAGGATGTGTACTCGCTATTTTGTGACGTGCTTTACGCTCTTCATTCATCCCATGCGGATGATTCGCCGAGAACATTTTTTCCATTTTTTCAATTAATTTAGGATCAACTTTTCCCTGACAAATAAACTGACCAACAACTTCATTCGATGCATCTAATAAAGCAGCCGCATTCTCCAAACTTTTCTTGGCATGATCTGAATGAGGATCAGCACCTAAAGTAGCAAATAAAGCTACCCGTTTATTTTTAATCGTTCCTAAATAATCTGCACTCTTTCTATCGGCAGTCCCTCTATCTACCCAAAAGCCTACGGCAACTAAATCATACGATTCTACGGACGGATTTTCTTCAACAGCTGCTAACACAGTATTTTCACCCAATTCTTCAACAATTGCCTCCGCAACCATTTTTGTATTTCCAGTTAAACTTGAATAAACAACTAAACTTTTCATAAATTAAACACTCCTATTATTCTGTATATTGATTCAATTGATAAACGCCGAAAAGAAACATAAGCAGCGCCATAAAAACGAGGATTCCCATCGCATAAATTACCTCTATTGTCCACGCATTCATTCTTAACAAGTCATTTGCTAAACTAAGCGGCAAAAACTTTACGATTCCTTTTACCACAGTCGGCAAGTTATGAATTGGGAAAAACGAACCACAAAAAAACGTCATCGGTGTAATCAAAAAATTAATGACTAAAGATAAAGAATCAGGATTCTTCACCCACATGCCAACAGCGATTCCAAAAGAAGCAAAACAAATTGAAGTCAAAATAATCCCCAGTATTCCAGGGAGATTCATCATCGGTACATCAAAAATCAGCATCGCAATTGCGTAAATGGAAGTACCTGCTAAAATTCCCCGTGTCATTCCACTTAATACAATACCAAGTGCAATCTGTTTGAGCGATACAGGACTCAACATCAACGTTTGAAAACTGCCAAAATAGAATCTTCCTACGCTTACCGATAAAGCTGTTTGCTGAAACGCATTTAACATAACGGTAATTGTGACCATCCCCTTAGCTAAAAAAGGTACATATCCACCTTCGACAGAAATATTCCCGCCAATCCCCCAACCAAAAGCAAATAAATAGATTAAAGGAAAAAGCAGCGTTGAAAATACATAACCAAGTTTGCCAATCTTCTTTTGCATCAACACCATTTCTCGTTGATATACTGCCAACCAACCCACTACAGCTTCTCCTTTTCACGGACAAAATGTAAAAACGCTGTTTCTAAACTGATTTTTTCCGTCGCAACTTGCACATGCTCTTTCAAACCTTCTACTGTATCCATATAAAGTAGTCTTCCCTCTTTCAATAACGCAACTCTATCACAAAGAAATTCTGCTTCATCCATATAATGCGTCGTAATCAAAATTGTCTTACCTAAACTTCTTAATTGTAAAATCATCTGCCAGATTTCTTGCCTTACATCAGGATCAAGTCCAACGCTTGGCTCATCCAGCAATATAATTTTAGGATTGGTAAGCATCGCCCGAGCGATTAAAACTTTTCTCGCCATCCCTCCCGACAAATGCTCTACCTTCTTCGTTTGCCAGTCTTGCATTGTAAATTCATGCAAAATTTCCCTCACACGCTTTTTTGCCTCTACTACCCCAAATAATCGCGCATATAAATATAAAACTTCAAATACACTGCACTCACGCTCTAAATTATTTTCTTGTGGAACTAAAGCAATTTGTTGTCTAACCAAAGTACGATTTTTTATTGGGCAACTCTTTAAAATATTGATCGTTCCTGCATCAGCCTTACTCAATCCAGCGATAATCTTAATCAATGTTGTCTTGCCTGCTCCATTCGTACCGATCAGCCCTATAACTTCACCATGATTTGCAAAAATTGATACGCCCTTTAATACTTCTTTTTGCCCATATTTTTTTCGAATATTTTCTATGCTAAAGCTAACCATTTCACGCTCCTGTTTTTAAGCAACATTCCTGTGGAAAACAAACGAGTTGTTCTTTTCCTCCCTGCTGAATTCTCATAATGTTTGGCTCTACGCCGTACAATTCACGTAACGTTTCCGTCGTAAACACATCTTCCACTTTGCCATCCGCGAGAATCTTCCCCTGTTTTACAGCAACGAGGCGATGGCTAAAGCGTGCTGCATGGTTCAAATCATGGAGAACCATAATGACTGTCATTTTTAACATCTGTTGCAAATTTTGCACTAAATGCATGATCTCTAACTGATGATGAATATCTAAATACGTTGTCGGCTCATCCAAAAGTAAAATCTCCGGTTTCTGCGCAAGCGCAAGCGCAAGCCAAACTCTCTGTCGCTCTCCACCTGATAAAGCATCTAGTCGCCGATATTTCATATGTACAACACCTGTTTTTATCATCGCTTCTTCAATCGCCGTTTCATCTGCCTGAGTTCTCTCGCCAAACAGCTTCTGATATGGCATCCGCCCGTAAGCAACAAGATCATACACCGTCATATCACCTGGCGCTGACGCTGATTGCGGAACAATGGCAACTTTCCTCGTAAACTTACCAATCTCCATATGAAAAATATCTGTTTCACTGAGAAGCACCTTGCCTTTTGTTGGGACTAAAAGGCGTCCCAGCGATTTTAGCAACGTCGATTTCCCCGATCCATTTGGACCGATAATTGAAATAATTTCTGACTTATCCACTGAAAAGTTCATTTCTTCAATAATCGTTTTTGTTCCGTATTGAAGTTTCAAGGATTGCGCTTCCAAAATCATTCCTTTCTCAACCCCTTTTTTAATAAATATAAGAAAAATGGTGCACCTAAAAATGCCATAAAGATACCCACGGGCACTTCAATTGGTGAAAATGCAGTCCTTGCAACCGTATCTGCGCCAACGACTAACGCAGCGCCAAACAAGGCTGAACAAGGCAATAAATATTCAAAATCAGAACCTACCAGCATTCGAATCATATGTGGCACAACCAAACCGACAAAACCGAGCATACCGGCTACACTTACCGCCGATGCCGCAAGTAGCGCCGCCAGCGTTACCATATAAAACCGTATTTTTTCTACATTTGTACCGATGCTTTTCGCCATATCATCGCCAAGCTGCAACGCATTTAAATACCTAGAACCAATCATTATTCCAACGACTCCAATTAGACTATAAGGCAAAATCATTTTGACATGTTCCCAAGAACGCCCTTGAAAACCACCAGCCAGCCAATTTACCGTACCTTGAATTTTATCCGAATGAAACACCATAATAGCACTCATCGCCCCACCAAAAAAAGCTCCAACTGCAACTCCTGCTAAAATCATTCTCAATGGATGAATCCCCCGTTCCCAGGACAATAAAAATACCAATCCTGTTGCAATTAACGCGCCAAGAAAAGCAACCATTGGCACAAGCATTGTTTGCTCAGGGTAAAGTACCATCACGAGCATTGCCGCCACGCCAGCTCCGGCTGATACACCAATAATACCAGGATCAGCTAACGGATTACGCAAAATTCCTTGCAAAATACAACCTGCCAAAGCTAAATTCATTCCAGTCAGCGCACCGACAATCACACGGGGAATACGAATTTGAAATAAGATTTGATAATTTTCCGTTATTTCTTTTTGTGTCATTGCCGCCCAAAATTCTGTAAAAGGAATTTCTACCGCACCAAAAGTAACCCCTGTGATAATTGTTAAAATAACGGCAACTAAACCTGCAAGCATGACAAGCGTTCGTTTTTTCAATCGTGGATCCTCGGAAACTTTCGTTTGTATCATCACACTTATTTACCCTCCGGATAAAGTTTTTCTGCTAAAATACACATTGCTTCAGCAACCTGCGTTCCCGGATTTACTGCAAACAATTCATAAGGGAGCGTATACACACGCCCATTTTTTACTGCTTGAATCCCTTGCCATGCAGGATGTTTTGCCAATTCATTCTGAAATTTTTGATTTACTTTTTCATCCGAACTATGGGTAACAAGAAAAATCACTTCCGGATTTTCTTTTGCAATATATTCCATACTTAATGGAACGAAACTGCCTGTTTCACCTTCCGTACGATCCGCAATATTATTCCCCCCCAGACGATTTACTAAATCTCCAACAAAGCTCTGACTTGTTGCCATATTAAAGCTCTCTGTTGAACCCCAGATGATTAAATTTTTCGGCGCTTGTTTCCCCTCCGCTAAAGATAATGCTTGCTTATATTTCGCCTGAACAAAATCAATTTGTTCCTGTGCTTTTTGTTCTTTGTTCGTTAACTTTCCATAAAAATCTAAAGTTTCAATTACATCTTCATAGGTATCTAAAGCTCGTACATAGAGTGGAATATTGGCAGCTTCCAAAATTGGAATCAAAGAATGATGAAACGGGACATTAATCCCCACCACTAAATCTGGTTTAAGCTCTAAAATTTTCTCAATATCAGGGCTATGAATCACGCCTACTTCTGCCGCATTTTTTGTGTTTAATTGAATTTTTTCCGACAATGCCTGTGAAGTCGGCTTACCAACAACAAACTCAGCTCCACCTACTGCACAAAATAATTCTAAATTTGATGCATTTAAAATCACCACCCGCTGTGGATGTTTCGGAATCATCACCTCTCGCTTCAAACTATCGACAACTTTTTGTTGGTCATTGCTATTTTTTTCAGTATTCTGATTCACAAAATACAAACAGCCAAATAAAAGAATAAGTCCACTTATGATTATTACACTAATTTTTTTCATTCAGTAAAGTTTCCTTTCGGGATTTTGATTATCATTCTCATTCAATTTTCAAAAAAAAGAATATTGCCGCATTTTGGACATTTTATCTTTAATGATTTTGCATAGCCATAAAACAAAAGTCGATTACAGTTTCCACAACGTTTTTGTGGCAATTCCTGTTTTGACTTTTCACTTTCTCGCTGCATGACCTTATCCTCCATTATCCATTCAATTCATAATAAATCGGAACCATAAATTCAATGACTTGTTTTGCACCATGAATAAACGGACAAGCTTTCTGCACTGCTTTAATTGCCCCCGCATCTAAACTTTTTACCCCTGACGATTGCATCACTTCTGCTGCAGCTAAACTCCCATCCGCATTTAAGCGTACAAGAACACCAACTCTGCCCGTCTCACCACGTTTTAATGCGATATAAGGGTACTCTTTTTTTGCCTCAACCAAACTTGCAAATTGAGTTGCAAGCTGTGCAATATTGACCGTTTGATAACCACCAGAAGTAATTGCTTCGCTTGTTGCAGATACAAAATCAGCTTGCCCTTGCGCTTTTTCCTGTCCAGCACCAGCATCATTCCTATTGCTCTCCAGTCCATAACCGGCACTGCCAGACGTAGGAGCATTCACAGATCCGATTGCTTGCTTATCTTTATGATAAGAAGATTGCGCTGTTACTTGCTGCTGTGTTAAATTTTTTTGTTCTTGCATAGCAGAATTTTTTGTTAAAGAAGGTGGCTGTATTACCTGTTCCAAGTGGTTTGTTATAAAAGATTTCTCATCAACTTGCGCAGCCGGCTCTTCAATATCAATAAAAATATATTCATCAACGTTTTTTTCCGGTTTATGCATCTCGGAAAAGGTTGTTCCCATCAGCGCAAGGAGCAAAACATGTATCGCACACGAGATTCTAAAGCTGCGCCCTAAAAAATCCGAACAATAAGTTTGCACTTACATCACGTTCCTTTCTTTTCTGCAGCAATTGAAAGTTTTTTTACTCCAACTTCTTTTAAGGTATCCATCACTTCAATTACTTTTCCATGTTCCGTCAATTTATCAGCCCGTAATACAACTGCCATTTCATTATTCTCCTGAAGCTTTTGCATCACAGAATTTTTCATTTCCGCTTTGGATACAATTGTTTCATCTATTTGAATCATCCCATCTGCCAACAAAGTAATCGACGTTGTTTTTCTTTCCATCTGATTCGCAGTCATCGCTTTTGGCAAATCTACTGGTAACGCTTTTTGATGTATCATATTCAACGTACTCATCATAAAAAATACTAATAAAAAGAAAATAATATCAATCATTGGAATAATCATTAATTTAGGCGAAGACTCAATTCGTGCACTTCTTACCTTCATAATAATTCACCTTTATTTTTTTCTAGTATCATAATACAAGTCTGTTCAATATGTGTAACAATATGATCAAGCCAGTGAGTAAAATAACTATGAACGGTTAGTGCCAAAACTGCGACACAAAGTCCCGAAGCTGTCGCAATTAATGCTTCGCCAACACTTCCCGTAATCACCGATGGATTGCTACCTGCAATATCAAGAACTTGAAACGAACCAATCATCCCCATAACTGTACCAAGTAGCCCTAATAAAGGAGCCATGGTTACAATGGTATCTAAATAACTTAAATTTTTGCGTAATCCCGTTGTTTCTGCAACCGTCAGACTCTCAAAACTTTCTTTCATATAATCAAAATTTTTACGGTATCTTAATCCTTGCCCTAAGATACGGCTTAATATATTATCATGAACTAAACATTCATCTTGGATTTCCTGCCACTTTCCTTCAGCTACAGAATTTTTCACCGCTTGTAAAAATGTCATCATCTGCCCACAATGATTACGATAAAATAAGAAACGTTCAATGGCAATTGCTACAACAAAGATTGAACAAAATAGTAAGGGATACATCACAAGCCCCCCTTGCACAAACCAATCAAAACATTTTAAAAACTCTTCCATCTTGACCTCCACTACATAAATACGAATTTTTAACGAAAAAAATCCGCACATATATCAATATATGTACGGAGCTCTATAGGCCCTCTAATTTTTACCTTTTGCTTTTGCTTTCGTCAAACATTATTATATTGATAATGATTATCAATGTCAATATAATAATTATCTTTTTACAAAAAAATGTGTTCAACCGATTTGGCTGAACACATTTTTTATCTATCTGACAACACCAGTTTAATTCCAAAAGAAATAAGTAATACCCCTGTAACCTTTTGCATTCTTTCTTGAAATATCTTGCTCGCCAATAATTTTTTTACATGATTGAGTAGATAAGCAAGCAAAGTAAACCAGACAAACGTTAACATTACATAAATACTCCCTAGCATGATAAATTGCGGCATAACTGCATTTTCTAGATTAACAAACTGAGGAATAAACGTTAAGTAGAATAAAATAACCTTTGGGTTTAGCACATTTGCTAAAACAGCCTCCCCGAAAAACGATATCGCCTGTTTTCTCGAAGGTGCACTTTCTTCTTCCTTTTCTAGCATATCATCTTGTTTTGGCTTTTCAATAAAAGCTTTTATTCCCAAATAAGATAGATATGCTGCACCTATATATTTTACCATTTCAAATAAATGGATAGATTGCGCAATTAACGCCGAAAGTCCCAAAATTGCAAAAAGAGTATGTATGATAAGTCCTGTTGAAATTCCCCACGCAGTATAAGTACCGGCTTTTCGCCCACCTGCTAAAGTTGTTTTCATGACCAATGCAAAGTCGGGGCCCGGCATCATCGTAAAAAACAATGCCATCATTGTAAAAAGTATAATATTCTCCATAATTAACACTCCTAGATTCATTAACTAACAAAAATCTTGCGCTTACATTTGTATGAATAAATTACCATTCTAACTCCAATCCCACACCTACTTCACGAATTGGAATTTCTTGGTGAATATACGCCTTTACTTGAAAAGATACACAATGACAAGGATATAAGGACTGAATATGATTTTCTTTGAAATAATTAACAACGGCTTTCACTCTATCATTCACTTCAAACAGATGAAATCCACCGATAACTGCTACGATTCGTTCATCCTTACAAATACGTTTTGCATATTCAATAATATTACAGATTCCACTATGAGAACATCCAGTAATAATATAAAGTCCTTGTTCATTTTTGTAAACCAGTGCAGTATCATCCAAAATCAAGTCCGCTTTCCATGCTGAACCTTCTTCTAACTTTCCGACAGCTCTTCTTGGTTCAAATTCACATAACGTTGGAATTTCCCCAAGAAAAGTTAAATTGTTGCTTACTTTTAGCGGTTCTTTTAATAAACGTAATTGACACAAATTTTTTAAATCCCCTTCTAAAATAGGTGAACCGATTTCTTGCCCCTTGCAAACTCTGCGTTTAAATGCATCTGAATGGGCAATCACCTCTACACCAGATAAATCATACCGCTCCGTTAAATACGCAAGCCCTCGTGTATGATCGTTATGCCCATGAGAAAAAACAATTGTATCAATCCTACTTAAGTCGATATTCATTGCAGAGGCATTTTTTATGATTAAATCTGAATATCCCACATCAAATAAAATTCGCTTATCCTCATCCTCTATATAAAAACTTACGGCCGGTTCTCCACAAAAATATTGATCAATATACGTATGATTCTCTACTAAAACTTTAAGTTTCATTTTCCCACCTCGGTTTTAGCATAATAGATGAACGTAATAAATGCAATTCTTTCTATATAAAAAACTGCTTTAGCCTTGAGGAAATCCTCTTGCCAAAGCAGCCTTTTTACTAATATTAATTTAATAATTCATCAAGTGCCCAGATTACAAGTCCAATTTTAATAGCGTCACGAACGATATTATTATGTGAATTATTTACATCATCATCGAAATTATCCCATCTTACCTGATAACGATTCGCAATCGAACGATATGTATGACCTTTTTTACGTAATTTTAATACATCAATTACCCCAATACGAGGGCTCTTTTCTGCAATGCGTTTTGCAATCATAATATCACGCATAGTCATCTTATTGCGGCGCGCGTAGTCCAAAACTTTTTGCGAAACATTTAAGTGCTTTAAAACAAAGCGATCACGTTCTCCTCTATCATAGCGATTTCCATGCTTTTCATACTTATGTCCATTATGTCCTTTTCCATTTGAGTATGCAAGTGCAACCGGAGCCATCCCTGTAATTGCAAAACATACAACTAAAAAACTAATGATCCATTTTTTCAAATGTATCTTCATTTTTATCGCCTTCTTTCGCAAAAATTCGTCTTTATTATACTATGGTATAGATAAGAATTACTATGGACAAATTATGGCAAAAATAATACCCTATAGCGTCGATATAATAACGATCATTCTATAGGGTATTTCTTATAAATTTTTCTTATTTAAATTCCAAGCATATGATCAAGCTTATCCTTATCAAAACCAACTACATAATTTTCACCATCTGGCGTCGTTACTGGTACAGTAAGATCTCCTGAAAGCTTATAACATAGACGGCGCGCCGACTCATCTGATTCTATATTAAGTTCTTCAAACTCTACGCTTTTAGTTTTTAAATATTTTTTCACCTTGTCACACCATGGGCATGTTGTAATCGAATATACTTTTACCATTTACTTTTCCTCCTTTAATGACTCTAAATATTTTTCTGACAAAAGTGCTGCAATCGTTCCGTCAGCAGCAGCGGTTGTAAGCTGGCGAATTAGCTTCGTCCTCACATCCCCAGCTGCGAATACTCCAGGTAAATTCGTCCGACAATCTTCCCCAGCAATAATATGTCCAGACTCATCAAGCTCTAAGACACCTTTAAACATATCAGTATTTGGTACAACTCCAATATTAACGAAAACCCCATCCACTGGAATATCTATTTCTTTCTGTTCGTTTCTATTATAGATACTTATAGCTTCTAAGGATTCTTCTCCCTGCAAACTCTTAATTTCACTATTAAACAAAAATTCAACTATAGAATGCTGTTTTAACTTTTCCTGTGAAATATCATCTGCAGTTAATATATCCGAACGCTGAATCAAATATAATTTTTTTGCATATTTAGTCAAGAAATTCGCTGCATCAACTGCTGCATTACCACCACCGACAACCGCAATCGTTTTATCTTGATACATGTGTCCATCACAAAGCTCACAATAATGAATTCCTTTGCCAAGATATTTTGCTTCATTATCAACTGGTAATTTACGGCGTGTCATCCCTGAAGCAATAATCACGACCTTAGTTTCATAAATATAACTTTCTGTTTCTATTATTTTTATCTTACCTGTAAGCTCAACTGACTTTATCTTATCAAATTCATCAATGACTGCTCCAAACTCTTCCGCCTGCTTTTGGACTGTTTCAACTAATTCACTGCCTTTAATAGAGGCAAACCCAGGATAGTTTTCAATTCCATATGCATTGATAATCTGCCCGCCAACAAGTTCAGATTCAAGTACCAAAACATCTAAATTCATTCGACCAACATAAAGTGCCGCAGTAAGACCAGCAACACCACCACCAATAATAATCACATCTTTACTCTGCCGTTTTTTCTCCATTTCAATCCCTCCTATCACTGCTCTTTAATACATTTACAGTACCTTTCAACTTCATTGACAGAATACTTTTAGTTCATTCATTTTTATTTCTACTTTACATTAAGTACTTATAACTCATTTAAATATTTTCTTTGCAAAATTTCTGCATCACAAAATATTTTACAAAATCTAAAGCATCTACTAATTATCTTACATTGTATATAAATTAACTCTATTTATCAATATATTTTTCATTTACTATCGTTTTCATTCAATAAATTTTCTCTACATAAAATGAAAAGATGACTTCTGCTGACGGCAGAAATCATCTTTTTCATTTATTATTTTTATTTGACTGTTTTATAGTAAAAATATCTCTATATTTTTACTGCTTTCAAACTCCAGCTTGTGTCTTTTTCGATATTTAAACATAATTGATGATATCTCATAATACTTTGACGGTGCCCAACACTGATAATTGCCGTATCTGGTAAAAATTTTTTAACCAGCCCATACATGATTTCTTGATTCACTTCATCAAGTGCCGAAGTCGCTTCATCTAAAAACAACCACTTCGGTTGATGAATCAAAATTCGAACGAAAGCAATTCTCTGTTGTTCACCTAATGATAGAATTTTTCCCCAGTCGCCAAATTCATTCAAGCGATTTTTAAAACTAGGCAAACAACACTTTTCTAATAAACTGCCAATTTCTTCATCCGTTATTTTTCTTTTAATATCTGGATAAAACAAGGCGTTCCTAAGCGTATCAATTGGCATATATGGCTTTTGTGGAACAAATAAACTTTCTCTTGGATTTGGAATTGACACATTTCCATCATAGTTTTTCCATAAGCCAGCTAATGTTTTCACTAATGTACTTTTCCCACATCCGGATGCACCAGTAACGATTAGACTTTTACTCTTCGGTAAATGTAACTTTAATCCCTTGATTAATACAATTTTATCAGGTTTATAAATAGATACCTGTGACAAGTGAATATCGCTGCCAATTTTGCATTCCCCTCGACTAGATGAAATCATTTTTATGTCCAACTCTTCCATACTCACAAGAAATCCATTCAAACGATTTACAACTGCACGCCAATGCGCCACTTTTGTAAAACTGTCAATAATAAAAGACAAACCATTTTGTACATGATAAAATGCATCTGTAATTTGAAACAATTGTCCCAATTGAATTTTTCCCGCAAAATATCTCGGTGATGCAGCGGCAACTGCAAACACAACAGCAATATGTGCATAGGCTGTCGTCAGCCACGTTAATTGCTTTCGCACTTGAATAATCTGTCGAAAGTTTCGTACTAAATAAGAAAAATGCGCTAGGCAATTTTTTTCTTCAGCGAGTTCACCACCATATAAAGCAATACTTTCCGAATATTCTCTTACACGAATTAAACTATAACGAAAATCCGCTTCATATTTTTGTTTATCATAGTCTAATTGAATTAGCGGCTTACCAAACTTCACCGTAAAATACGTTCCAAAAATAGCATAAATAAACGCTGCCCAAACCATATACCCCTGAATCATGAAAGTATAGCCAAAAATTGCTACAACCAAAAGTCCAGATAGGTTCCATAAAATCACAACGAAAGAAATCACCGTAATCATATCATGCAAACAATCTAAAGATAGTCGTAAAGTAAGCGATACAAATAAATCTACATCTTCACTAATCCGTTGATCAGGATTGTCTGCATAATCTTTATGAACAAATTGAAGCCGATAATATGATTTTCTATCCAGCCACCGCCTTAGATATTCTTTTGTCAGCCACCTTCGCCAATTAATTTGTAAGAGCAGCCGAAAATAGGTCTGTGCCCCTTTGACTACGATTAAAATAATCGCTAATCCTGCATAAATAGCAATTGCTTCTAAAAAGCCTCTATGATCTTTCAACTGCAGAACTTGATAGAAGTTTCCTTGCCAAATATTTAATTCAACTGTGATATATACTAAAAATAAGTTTAAACTTATTACGATAAGAAGCAATAACCAAGCCTCTTTTTTACTTTCTGAAAAAAAATACCCGCGCCCCATTTTCCAAGCGCTTCTCAATACAACACCGCGTCGCAAACGTATCACCTCCATACGTTATATGACACAAAAAAGACTGCTAGCACTAGCCAGCAGTCAAAAAATGGAGAGGATATTATTCTTTTTCAAGCAAATCTTTACCTGCAATACCAGGATGCGTCATTTCTTCCGGTGAAAGAATATGATCCATCGCTTCTTTCGTGAGTAAACCTTTTTCTAAGATAATTTCGCGAATTGGTCTGCCTGTATTATAAGCTTCTTTTGCAAGCATGGAAGAATTTTCGTAACCTATATGTGGAAGAAGTGCTGTTACAATACCCACACTACGGTCTAACCACATTTGACATTGCTCTTCATTTGCTTGAACATTTTCCACACAAAGTTTTGTAAATTTATTTACTGCATTTGTCAAATAACGCATCGAATTAAATATATTAAACGCAATCACTGGTTCCATAACATTTAATTCAAATTGTCCATTTTCTACACCCATCCCAACGGCAACGTCATTACCCAATACTTGATAACAAGTTTGATTTAATACTTCCGGCATAACTGGATTTACTTTCCCAGGCATAATCGAAGACCCCGGTTGACGAGGAGGTAATTTGATTTCGTTTAACCCACAACGAGGACCAGATGCCATCAAACGGAAATCATTTGCCATTTTAATTAATACTAGCGCAGTAATTTTTAAAGATGCAGACACATCGGCAAATCCATCCGTATTGTTCGTTGCATCAATTAGATTTGTAGCTGTTACAAATGGCTCACCTGTAATTTCTGCCAATTGACGTGCTACTTCAACAATGTATTCCGGTTCAGCGTTCAAGCCTGTACCAATTGCAGTTGCGCCCATATTAATCGTATGGATGCTAAGCATTGCACTTTCAATACGTTTAATACCACGTCTAACTGCCGATGCATAAGATGCAAATTCTTGTCCTAATGTAATAGGAATCGCATCTTGCAAGTGAGTACGACCCATTTTTAATACATCTTTAAATTCAACTGCTTTTTTATCTAATGTATCTGCTAAATAATTTAATGCTTTCAATAAGCTTTTGCTTTTTCTAATAATACATACTTTAATTCCTGTTGGAAAAGCATCATTTGTTGACTGCGCCATATTAGCATGATTGTTTGGCGAAATAATATCGTATCGTCCTTTTGCTTCACCAATTAATTCTAACGCACGGTTTACTAATACTTCATTTGTATTCATATTAATCGATGTCCCTGCTCCGCCTTGAATCGGATCTACGGGAAATTGGTCATGGAGTTTGCCCGCAATTACTTCATCAGCTGCTGTAACTAACGCAGCACCAATTTTCGGATCTAATCTTCCTGTTGCTATATTTGCAAGCGCCGCCGCTTTCTTTACAATTGCCATGGCAACAATAAAATCAGCATCCAATTTTTCACCTGTAATACTGAAGTTTTCCATAGCTCTTAATGTTTGTACACCATAATATGCATCATCTGGTACTTCCATATCTCCTAAAAAATCGTGTTCTAATCTCATATTTTGTCCCTCCAGTTCTATTATGACCAATTCTTTCTTTTCTTTACGCATCAATTTCGTTTATCGTATGATAAATATTTTATACTTATATTGTACTCTGTATACAAAATACATTCAAGTCTTTTTTACAATTATTTTTCTCTTATTGAAAATATTTTCCCTCACTATACGAAATAATAAAAATAATATATAATTATTCTTAATTTTATATATATGGGGTGCTTATCTATGTGGTCACAGTATCAGACTTCTATTCTCGTCAGCGTAAGCCTTCTTGTACTATTTTCAATGTTTTGGTTTTTACGCTCCGTTGCGATGGTAATTTTTCTATCGCTTCTATTAACCGTTCTTCTCAATTCTACGGTAGATAAGTTAACTACAAAAAAAGTGCCTCGAGGCTTAGCTGCTGCTGGGGTTTTAGGCGTATTTATCACGTTACTAAGTTACTTATTTATCACCATATCTCAGACTTTCATTCCTAATTTAATGAGTTTTATCGCAGATCTACCATCCATGGCAAATGATATGAAGAATCTTCCTATCTTTGCATCTATCAACAATTTCAATCAAGAGTTAGATACAATTTTTAAAAATTTCGCTAGCTTTAGCGTAACTGCTTTAAAATCCTCTCTTGATATTGTGTTTGATTTATTCTCCAAGGTATTAGACTTAATTATTATTCTATTTGTTACTTTCTATTTATTAAAAGACGGTAAACAAATAAAACTTTACCTTGCTAGTTTATTTCCTCAAAAAGATAAAACACGTATCATTACGTTATTCAATCAAATTATTTTAGCCCTAATTCATTATATCCGTGGTCAACTACTCGTTTGCTCAATCACAGGAATATGTGTATTTGCTTATTTCTCCATTATGGGCATTCCTTACGCATCTGTATTCGCCGTACTTTCTGCTATCGGAGAGTTCATTCCTGTCGTCGGACCTACCATTGCCTCTGCTGCTGGATCACTCTTTGCAGCAACGCTATCTATTTCTTATGGAATAGAAACTTTATTTTTCTATCTTATCTTGACACAAGTCAATCATAATATTGTTTATCCTTATTTAATTGGTAAATCTCTCAACCTGCATCCTGTAGCAATTATGCTGGGGATTCTCTTAGGAGGTCAACTATTAGGTGCACTAGGAATGTTTTTAGCAGTGCCTTGTATGGTCATTATCAAACTTGTCATTGAAGACATTTTCGCTCATCGTGTAATAGAATAAAAAATTTAAAAAGAAGCGTTCTAGATAAATCTAAAACGCTTCTTTTTATTTTACTAAAATATGAACACATAAATCGACTACTTCTGGTGCAATAACTGTTGTAATAATTCCCATGAAAATCATAGCTAAACTTGCAATTGTTCCTTCGACTTGCCCTGCTTCATAGGCTTTTGATGTTCCTGTACCATGAGCGGATATCCCAAACAACATTCCTTTTGTAACTGGATTTTTTATTGGCAGATACTTTAAGATAACAGAAGTTAGTACAGCTCCAATAATCCCTGTGCAAATAACAAATACAGCCGTAATCGAAGGATTGCCCCCGATTATTTCTGACACACTCATCGCAATTGGTGTCGTTACAGAACGGGGTGCCAAACTCGTAACAAAGGTAGAGTTTACTCCTAAGAATTGTGCAATCAACATTGAGCTTACAATTGCTACAATCGCCCCGCCTGTTACACTAATCATAATTTCAAATAAATATTTCTTAACCGTCGCACGATATTTATACATTGGCACAGCCAAAGCCACTGTCGCTGGCTGTAGCATATAGCTTAGCCAATTGCCACCCTTTGCATAAGATTCATAGGGAATATGAAAAAACATTAAAAAAGCAATAATAATAACTGGACATAAAATAATTGGTGAAAAAACCATCTTCCCCGTTTTTATATAAATTCTTTTTGAAACTAAATATATAATAACGGTTAATAAAATAGAGGCAATGATAAACACTATACTCACTCCTTTGCCACTTTCCGCTTTAAGGCACTTTCAGTCGCAACAGCCACAAACAACAATACAGCAAGAGTGCTTGCTACAATAACAAAAACGATTTGCAACCACTCTTGTTGAAGCGCCTCTTGAAATTGAATCACACCAATTGCAGACGGGATAAAGAAGAGTAATAATTCAGCAATCAAAAAGTTCGCTCCCATTTCAATTTTATCCATGGATATGATTTTTTGCTGTAATAATAAAAGCAACAAAAACATTCCTATAATATTCCCAGGAATCCCAATTGCTAAATGTTCTGCAACAAAATTGCCGAACAAACTAATCAAGCATAATAAGCAAATTTGCATAATCATCATTAATAATTTCATCTTAAACACTCCAATACTATCCTTAGCCAAGTAATCATTTGGCTGTAAAATTCTTATCTGAAACGAAAATATATTATCTTCGAGTTAATCAATCATAAATATTATATATAATTAACAACTTGTCTTTTTCGTATGGATTATACTTTAACCGATTTTGCAGGAATAATAAAATACTTGTTATATATATCTATTATGCGTTTAAGTTATAATAAGGTAAGTCTTGATCCAAATGGAGCTACAACTCCATCTGAAGCCTACTGTACTTATCTAGGAAGTTAGCCGATCGCATGTGCCCTATGGGTAGAGTTTTATAAGCAGAGAACCAAAATCTTTGATTTTATGTGAATTGCTTATTTCGTTAGATGATTGATTTCATCATCGGATAAATTTTAAAAAGAGGATTTTTATAATGGACATTTTACATTTAAACTATTTTATCGAAGTTGCTAGGCAAAAAAGCTTTACAAAAGCATCTCAAATTCTTCACGTCAGCCAACCATCGATAAGTAAGGTGATTAAAACACTAGAAAATGAATTAGGCGTAACACTCTTTGAGCGGTCTGGACGTCAAATTGAGTTAACGGATGTAGGGTATGCTGTATTTAAACGTGCTCAGCTCGTTGTTAGTGAATTTAACGATTTGTCAAATGAGATTCACGATGTTGTAAATATTCAGCATGGACAAATTATCGTTGGTCTTCCGCCAATGATAGGCGCCAATTTTTTCCCAAAAATATTACGCAGATTTAAGAAACACTATCCTAAAGTAACAATTAAATTAATTGAAGTTGGTTCAAAGCAAATTGAACTTGATGTCAAAAATGGGCTTCTTGATATTGGTGTCATTGCATTGCCGATATCAGAAGAAGATATCATTTCTTTTTCTTTTCTAAAAGAAGCTCTACAAGTGGTATTACCTGCCACACATCCATTAGCTAATAGATCATCTATTGAATTGCCTGAATTAAACGACCAAAATTTTATTTTATACAGCAATGATTTTTCTTTGAACGACTTGATTTATGAACAATGCAGAGTAAATGGCTTTTCACCTAGAGTTGTTTGCCAAAGCTCCCACTGGGATTTTATCGCTGAAATGGTCGCTGAAAGTCTAGGAATCGCACTCTTGCCAGAAACAATTTGCAAGGATTTAGATGATAGGCTTGTTAGCGTTAAACTCGAGAAAACGATTATCCCGTGGAATTTAGCCTTAATTTGGAAAAAAGATAAGTATCTATCTTTCGCTACGCGAAAATGGATAGAGCTAACGAAAAAACACTTCGCTTTATAATAAAAAGGCTGTGCCCTAGGCACAGCCTTTTTATTATTTAAATCCAACTTCTTTTAAATTTCTGTCTCTATACTCTTCAAAATCAGCAATAGTCATCGGCTTAGCATATAAATATCCTTGGGCAAAATCGCAATGAATCTTTCGCAAGAAAGCTGCCTGTTCTTCATTTTCTACACCCTCACAAACAACCTTCATCCCGAGTTTTCTTGCCATAGATACAACCTGTGAAATAATAATCCTACTCTTACGAGAATTTGCAGTTTCATCTAAAAAGACTTTATCAATTTTCAAAATATCCACCGGTATTTCTTTTAATAAATTTAAAGATGAATATCCCGACCCAAAATCATCCATAGAGATGCTAAAGCCAATTTTGCGCATCCGTTCCATTATTTTAACCAACTTCGTATTACTAGATGAAAACATCCCTTCTGTTAATTCAATCTCTATAAGATTTACTGGCAATTCATATTTTTGAAGTATATCATTTAATTTTTCAACATAAAAGGGATCATCTAAATTAATGCGTGATTGATTTACCGAGATAGGAATTGGCTCTATCCCGTTATCTATCCATTCGCGAATCTTTTTACAACACTCTTCTAATACGTAAAAATCTAGTTCTACAATAAAGCCATTCTTCTCAAAGAGTGGAATAAAATCATCTGGCTGCATAAAACCTTTTGATGGAGACACCCAGCGTACTAAAGCCTCTGCACCGATAATAGATAAGGTGTGTAAATCAATTTTCGGCTGCAAAAAAACTTTAAACTCCTGATTGTCCAACGCAGGTTGCATCATATTTTCAATTTGATTATTTTTTATAAATTTTTGCAATAAATCATTACTATAATATGCAAAATAAATATTTTTTCTTTTCTTTATATTCTTTAAAGTTAGCAAAGCTTTATCTACCATTGAAATGACTGCTTCACTTTTATCTTCTACACGATAAACTCCTACAGAAAAGGAAATCGGATATTTAATTATTCCCTGATTAATTTCATTTAAGAAAGCTCGTTCTAAGCTTTGGTATTTAACTTCCGGATTTTCAAAAACACTTTTAATTAAAACTACAAAATGATCATTATTTATCCTGGCACAAATTTCATCATCCTTAAAAGTATCACTCAATTTCTGTGCTATTTGGATAAGTAGCTGATCTCCAATCTTATATCCATAGGTTTCATTAATATATTTAAAATTATTTACATCTATACAGATAATTGAATAAGCAATATCTTTATTACGCCTTAAAATTTCGGATGCCTTTATATAAAATCTATGTACATTATTAATTTTAGTTAAAGAATCTGTATAAGCCAGTTGCTCCAATTCGTGCTTTGTTTTCTCCTCCATTCTAAAGATATATCCGGCCATAATTAAAAACAATAAGATTACTACACTACAAAGAACAAACGCTTTTGTTACCATTTTATGAATTTTATTTAAAATGACTTCTTCGTCAACAATAGATACCAAATTCCATGATGTATATGGATTATGAATTGTTGCATAACTAATATACTTTGTTTCACCATCAAAAACAGATTTTACAGTTCCAACCTTACCTATAACTAAGCTTGATTTAATTTCCTCAATAATCTTTTTTGAATTTTTTTCATTACTTTCTTCGTGTCCAATTTTATCATATAAATTTTCAAAACTATTTTCATCCAAAGATTCAGAACACATCAAGATATCGCCCTTATTATCTATAATATAAAAAGAACCTCTCCCTTGAAAAAATCCCTGCAAAAATTCCTTTTCTATTGATTCAATAGATTTCGCAAGTACAATTCCACCATAAGCTCGATTTTTTGATAAGATAGGAGCGGTGAACACAATAATCTTTTTATCACCAATCTTATCATTTATCGGTTGACTAATACTGAACCGCCCTTCCATACTTTCTTTATATTGCGGTTCATCTGCAATATTAAGTTTTTTCTTATCTGATGTAAACATGTCACCATTTTTATCAAATACACCTACACGTTCAAATGCCCCATCCATAACGATTGAGTTTAAAAAAAGCGCATATTCATTTTCATTGGAATAATTTCTTTGTTCAAGTCCTGCTGCTAACATTTCAGTAAGTTTACTCTGGTCATTTAATTTATTTGCAATTGCCAACGAGTTTCTTAACATCAAATTTCTAATATCTCTTAGAACATCGTCTTCCATATCAGATTGTATATTATATATGTATAATCCGCAGGACAAAATACATGCAATTGAAATGAATAAACCAACAAACCAAATTTGGCAATGATTATATCTTGCTTTATTATTCATCTATAACAATTCCTTTAAAAGAGTAAAAAAATATAGGATATAGTTAATTATATCCTATATTTCGCACGCTGACTACCTTTTTGTTCTTATTATGACCTTTTTCGTCCTATCAAATTATCTTGTCATTGCTCGTAATCTATCAAGAAAATCACTTTCGGGCATAGGTTTGGAAAATAAATATCCCTGAGCTAAATTACATCCTATTCTAGTAAGAAATTTTGCTTGTTCTTCCGTTTCTACTCCCTCTGAAACAACCTTAATATCTAAATCCTTTGACATTCGAATAACATGTTCCAAAACAATTTGTTCTCGTTTTGTTGTCTGCCCCTTCTTTAGAAAGTCTTTATCTAATTTCAAGACGTCTACTGGCAATTCAGTCAATAATTTCAGTGCTGAAAACCCTGTCCCAAAATCATCAAGGGAAATCATAAAGCGTAAATCTTTTAGCTGATTAAATAAAGTTAATAAGGCATCTGCATTTTCAATAAATGCACTTTCCGTTAATTCTAATTCTATCAAACCTCTTGGAATTTGATATTTATCAGCAACTTCGACTAATCGGTCTATAAAAAGCGAAGTTTTCAAATGAACACGTGAAAAGTTTACGGATATCGGTACTACTTCTAAGTTTTGATCTAGCCATTTACGGACGCTTTTACATACTTTTTCAAAAACGTGAAAATCCATTTCGACAATAAATCCATTTTTTTCGAAAATAGGAATAAATTCATCTGGCGGTACAAGTCCATAATTTGGTCTGCACCAGCGCACTAATGCTTCTGCACCAACCATTTTATTACTTAGAAGCTCTATCTTAGGCTGATAATAAACAACAAATTCGTCATTTTGCAACGCCTCTTCCATATGATCCTCTATAGACTTTTCTTTAGCAAGTTGCTGTTTCAATTCTGCATTATAAAAATTATACATACTCTTATGTTGACCTTTAATTGCTTTTCTTGCAATATTGGCTTTATCTATACTAGATGTAATAGAGGCAATATTAGGATCGACGAGGCAAACACCGCCATTCAGTAAAATTTTATATTGCTCAACGCAATTCTTTTTTATATTATTCATTTGAGTTGCAAAATTTTTAAATCTTTTGACTAACTTTTCTGTAGTATCATATCTGGCTAAACAAATAAAGTGATCTGAAGTAACTCTAGCAAACATTTCATCCCGATATAAAGATGATTTTAAAAGACGAGCAAATGTAACTAGAACTCGATCACCTTCTGCATAACCATATACATCATTAATAAACTTAAATTTGCGAATATCAACGTAAATCACGACATATTTTTGTTTAGTTTTTTTTGCTAGGAAAGCATTTGCTTCCATCGTAAATTTTGTTAAATTCCAAATTCCCGTAAGTGGATCAATCCATAAATTTTTCTCATTTATCTCCGATAAGCGAAGTTTCAATAAATAAGCACTCAATATTTTAGAAATAACTGCAAATGTATTAAGCTCAATTTGCGACCATTTACGATTCGACGTTCTATCATATAAAGCAATAAATCCTTGTTGTATACCATTTTCAAAAATTGCACATTGTAACGTTGATTTTAAATGAAAGCCTTGAATAAAATTATATAAATCTGCATTATCATTCTGCAAATCAGCAAGCAGATTGAAAGAAAATAAACCTTGTTGATTAAAAAGCTCTTGATATCGTATCCAAACTGTATGATTTAGATTTAAAACTTTGTTCATTTTTAAATCAATTCTAGAATTCTTATATTCGTATGTCGTAATACAGCCTTCTTGTTTTGATATCTCTTCTACGATATTAACATACGGCGCATCATAGTACTCGCTTAGCATCATTAAAACAGTCTGAATTGTAGAGTTGATATTTCTACTAAAAAAAAGTAATTCAATGATACTTTGCACAAATGTATCATCAATATAAAACTCATTGGAAGCAATATAATTTATATGTCTACCTGCGGATTCCCGTTTAGAATTCATAATCCACCTCATATTATCAACACAAAATTTTCCATTGCATACATGCCTATTATATCATTTTAGCAAAAAATCAACAACCTCTTTATGTATTTTAAGTATATTTTTGTATTTTTAGTGTTTTTATATTCTTAACGATGAGATAAAGTCGCAACTTACTATTTTCTATCAAATATACTTCGCTAATTTATGGGAAATAAGCCTATGTATATATTAAATATATTCTTTAGGATGCTGAAAATCCCAATCATGAAAAATTTCTTCAATAGGCTTTTTTCATTATAAAAATAGAGCAAGAAAATTCTTTCCAAAAGAATTTCTTGCTCTATTTTCGAAGTAATCCTAGTCTCAATTATTCTTAAATCAGTTTAAAGTTAAATATTTAATGCTTGTTGGTTTATTTTTCTCTTCTTATAATATTGTAAAATCATACATACAATTAAAATTGCTGCTCCGATAAAATCAGTAATAGAAGCTGGATCCACCATCATAAGTCCACCTACAAAGAATAGCACACGCATAATTGGATGAATTGGCGCAATTAGATAACCAATCATGGCAGCAGATAAACCAATCATGCCAACAAGTGCAGTAAATGTTGCCCATATTAAGGCACCAGGCGTTGCATCAATCATTAATAGCACAGGAGAAGCCACGAAAATATAGGGAATCAGGAATGCTGCGATTGCCAATTTCGATGCATTGACTCCCGTTTTTAAGGCATTGCCGCCACTAATTGCCGAGCCTGCATACGCGGCTAAGGCAACTGGAGGCGTTACATCTGCAATGATACCAAAATAGAAAACGAACATGTGCGCAGCTAATATCGGAATTCCCATTTGCACTAATGCAGGCGCTGCAATCGTGGATGTGATAACATAATTCGCCGTCGTTGGTACACCCATACCCAATATAATTGCGGTTAACATTGTAAAGAACATTGTTGGTAGTAATAACCCGCCTGACAAGTCTAGCAGTGCAGAAGCCAGTTTTAATCCAACACCCGTTTTCGTTACTACACCGATAATAATCCCGGCAGATGCACAAGCAACAAGTACACCAAGCACACCTTTTGCTCCCTTTTCTAAGCCCCGAACAATCTCAATCGGCTTCATTCGCGTTGACTTTCTAAGCATAGAGACCGCAATAGACAAGAAAATTGCCCACAAAGCTGCCTTCATTGGTGTATAACCAGATACCAACAAATAAATAATAACAATCAATGGAATTGCTAAATGACCGCGTTCTTTAAATAAAATCCAGGCCTTCGGTAATTGATCGCGTGGAATTCCTTTTAAATTATTGCGTTTTGCTTCTAAATGGACGCCAATCCATACACCAGCAAAATATAAACAAGCAGGAATTGTAGCCGCTTTAACGATTTCCAAAAATGGCACACCAACAAATTCCGCCATTAAAAATGCCGCTGCACCCATAACTGGGGGCATTAACTGTCCGCCAGTAGAAGCTGCTGCTTCTACCGCTCCAGCAAAGTCTTTATGATACCCAAGCTTCTTCATCATCGGAATTGTAAAGCTACCCGTACCTGCAACATTAGCTACTGAACTACCTGATACTGTTCCCATAAGTCCACTAGAAAGAACAGCCACTTTCGCAGGGCCGCCGCTTGCCCATCCTGCAATTGCATTTGCAATATCAATGAAGAATTTTCCAAGACCTGTAGCTTCTAAATATGCCCCAAATAAAATGAACAAAAAGATAAATGTCGAGGAAACTCCTAATGGAATACCGAAGATACCTTCTGTTGTAAAATATAAATGTCCAATCAATTCTTTAAGTGATAGCCCTCTATGAGCAAGTATTCCCGGTGCATAGGGTCCGACAAATGCATAAGCTAAAAATATCAATGCGACCAACACCATTGGAATTCCAACCACACGCCGTGTGGCCTCAATAACAAGTAAAACACCTAAACAACCAACAAACATGTCAGTATTATTAATCGCACCTGCTCTAAGTACTAATTCGTTATAAGAAATTAAAATATATGCTGGTGCTGCCGCACCTAAAATAGATAAAATAAAATCTAATGGATGTAATTTGTTTCGTGACCATGATTTACAAGTTGGATATAGCAAATAAATCAAGGCTAAACCAAATCCTAGATGAACAGCTCTTTGTAATTGCGCATCTAAAACGCCATAAATAGCGGTATATAATTGAAATATTGAAAATGTAATTGCAATTGCCGAGATAACTTTTGCCATAAATCCTTTATATTCACGTATATCAGATTCTGGTTCTAGATCTCTTAGCATTTCTTCTGCTGATTTTTCTTTCATCGTTCGGCCTCCTCTTCTTTTTATGACCTTATTTAAAGATTCATCAATCGATCTAAATAATACCTATAGTAAGGCAAAACCTTTAATTCAACCTTACAACCTAAAGGTAATTCATGATAAATCGGGTATTTTTTTTCATGATAAATTAAAGTGAGCTCTGTACCTAAACCAGTTCTCAAATCAACCGTTTTAAAGCGACGATTGATATTATCCAAGATAAAATATTTACCAACTTGTTTAAATTCACCTTCATCAGGCAAAAAAGGTAACCCAACACCAAAGGACTGATATTTTGTTGATTGTAAAGTAAATCCATCACACGATTTATTAACCGCCAAATTTTCAAGCACAGGCGTCTTTTGCACTGAGTGAACAAACCATATGGAAATCACATCTTCTTTCTGCGTTGGAAAAGCCAAAAGTGTATTTGCATCCGTACAAACAAATAAATATGGGCGGCTTAGCAAATAACAGAAAAATATGCCAAGGATAACTACAATAACAATAAGTTTCTTATCTTTTAACTTCATATTGGTAAAAAACCGGATGCCATAACGACACCCGGTATCCTCCTTGCATGAATCCTTGAATTAATCTAGGATTATTCTTTAAAGAATTTTTCAGCGCCAGCATTAAGCTCAATTGGCATCCCTTGACGGGCACCTTCTTTAGTAATCATTTTACCTACGCTATGTGAAGATTGTAGTCTTTCCAAGTTACTAAAAATTGCTTTTGTAATGTCATACCCAAGTTCCGGACTCACTTTTTCATTCACTACAAGCATTGCCATTACAGCAACTGCTGGCGTATCTGTTGCTAAGCCAGCATAGGTATCTGCCGGAATTATTGTTTTTGTATAAAACGGATATTTTTTAATCATTTCATCAGCTTTTGCTGCATCTACAGGTAATAATCTAACTTGATTTTGAGAGGCAATGTCCTGTACTGCTGCTGTTGGAAAGCCTGCAGTTACGAATGCAACATCAACGTTACCATCTTTTAATGCGCTTGCTGCTTCAGCAAAAGATAGATACTGAACATTGATATCATTATATGTAATACTATAAGCTTCTAAAATCTGACGTGCATTTGCTTCAACACCGCTTCCAGCTGCACCAACTGCTACACGTTTACCTTTTAATTCACTAACATTTTTTATTCCACTTGATTCAAGCGTAACAATTTGCACTGTTTCCGGATACAAAGTAGTAATCCCTTTTAATGTGTCAACCTTTTTGTCCTTAAACATCTCAATTCCATTTGCTGCATAATAAACAATATCATTTTGAACAAATGCCAACTCAACGGTGCCTTCTTTTAACATATTAATATTTGCTACAGTAGCACCAGTACTTTGTGCACTTGCATTCATCCCCGGGATATTTTTATTTAAAATTTCAGCTACTGCACCACCTAACGGATAATACGTCCCAGCTGTACCACCAGTTGCGATATTTATAAATTGCTTCTCAGCAGATTTATTATCTCCACCACATCCGGCAATCATTGAAACAACAAAAACTAGAACTAAAGAAAGCACCCATAACTTACTCATTCGATTTAATCTCATTACAACTTTCCCCTCTTTCATAAAATATTTTATGTATTTTTATAAAAATAATTATACATCAAAAGTAGTGCATCTACTAGCACTTTTTATTGAGGTGAATTTAATAAAAAGTGCAAATTCTTCAAAAATCTTAATTATAGTCAAAGTTAGATCAAATCCCCTCCAGTTAAATTACCTTCACTTATTTTCTTCTCAAATTTATCCCTCTTTAAATTCCATTAAAATAATCAATTCGAAACTTAAATATAAAAAGCTTCTTTTCTCAAATAGCTAATATTATTCCTTTTTATGCATAAAAACTTAATATTTATAAATCAATAAATTCGAATACATTTCTGAAAATTTTAATATCTAAATAACAGAATTTAAATTTCCACGCAAAAAAGGCGCAATAATCCTAGCAAATATAATAAGATATATTTTAGGAAAATGCGCCTTTGCATTCTTTTTCTTTATTCGTCTATAGTAAAATATCTATAAATTATTATATATTATTTAAGAAAAATACGCAAGAATGTCTTTCACTAAAAAACCTCTGATGTTTTTTCCATAGCTGCAAAAAATAGAAACCTGTCATGACTGCCTGCGATAAATCTTATTTTGGCATATATCGAAATATACTTGTCCTCTGATATAAACCGACGAAATTTACAAGTTAAAATTTCACGCCTTCCTACAGCTTCATAAAATATTTTTAAAATACGCTTTCGATCCTCATGATGAATATAGTCGAGCATTTTATGACTTTTGGCAAAAAAGTCCTCTCTTGACCATTCTACCATTTTAAAATAGTCGTCATTTGCACGCAACATTTCAAGATTATCCTGACAGAGCTCATAAATTGCTACTGCCCCAATTAACGTATTGAATAATACATTTTTCCCAGAATTCTGATCCCAAAAATCCTTTAATTGTATATCTGTTTCAAACGTTATACTTAAATTTTCATTACATTTCACTAAAGAATCCAACATTTTTTCATAATCAAGTACTGGAATCGGCGGCGAGAAATAATACCCCTGTGCTGTTGTACAAGCAATACTGCAGAGGAAATCCACTTGTTCACGCGTTTCTACCCCTTCAACAATAACAGGAAGCGCCATCCACTTTGCCATACGAACAACCGAAGTAAGTATATTCCCCCCTCGATTAAATTTATCACTGCCGCCAAGAAAATGTAAATCAATTTTCAACACATCAACTGGCAAGTTTTTTAAAATATTTAAGGACGAATATCCACTTCCAAAATCATCCATCAATATTCGAAAACCATATCCTCTTAATCTTTCAATAATAGAAACCAATAGCTTCTCATTCTCTGTATAGGCACTTTCTGTTAGTTCTAACTCTAATAGATAAGGTTCTAATTGATACTTCTCAACCAAACCAATTAAGATATCACATAGCTTTGGATTATACAAATTAATTCTAGATACATTTACCGATATCGGCATTGGCTGACGCCCTTCATCTATCCATTGCCGCAACAACTTACATACAGATTCCCATATATACACATCCAATTTTAAAATAAAGCCATTCTTCTCAAAAACAGGAATAAATTTTCCTGGCGAAATTAAGCCTTTCATCGGATGCCGCCAACGCACTAATGCTTCCGCGCCGACAATATTGCCTGTATCAATGCTGCATTTAGGTTGCAAATAAAACTCAAATTGACCAGACTCCAAAGCACTATTCATCTGACTGACAATAGATTGCTCCTCTATCAGACTTCTCCGCAATCTATCATCGTATATAGCGTAGCTTTTTACATAATTCCCTTTAATTGTGCGCAACGCTAGGTTTGCTCGATCGCACATAATATCCACTGGCAAAGTCACAACGTCAACAATATAAAAACCAAAACAAGGAATCACATCAAAGTCAAGTGGATATTCCTTTACCTGTGTTTGCATATAATTGACAAACCGTTCTACATTATTTAGCGACCAAGGAAAACATACCGCAAAAATATCCGCATCCAATCTACCATATGTACCAAAATCCTGCACGTAATGTTTAATCTTTGTTGCAAGATATTTTAGTAAAAGATCGCCTTCTTCCGCTCCAAAAACATCATTAACAATCTTAAATTTTTCTATATCAATTCTACCAACTACATATTGCGTATCAAAATTGTTCATTATCAAGTCATGTGTTTTTTCATAAAAACTTCTTTTATTATAGATACAAGTTAAATCATCATATTCAGACAAATATTTTAATTCATTTGCTATATCAACATCATGCGTTATATCTCTTATGATGCATGCACACAAACCTTTTTTCGGCTGATAGCAATAAATGGATAAATATTTTCCAAGCCCTGAACTATAATCCTTCCATTCTCTTATTATCCCTTTATAAGCGACTTCCCAACAGCCTCTTAACCATTTTTGTGAAACATCAGGGGATATTTCATAAAATGACTTCCCGATAATTTCCTTTAAGTTCTTATTTTCTAAGATAGCAAATTCTTTATTTGCAAACTCGCAAATAAAGTCAATCGGCGCTCCGACTTCATCAACAATAACTCGTATAGCCGTAAATGCAATCGGCATTAAATTTAAATATTGATACATATTACGGTTCTCTACATTTATATAGAATGAACTTGTATTTTCTAAATTCCCCTTCATTTCGTTCACCTTCTTGCTTATATTATTTTATACAATCTTATATAAATTTATATAATTAATTATACTAAACTTTTCCTATAAAATTCTACCATTTTATATAAAATTGTCGTTATTTATTCAAAAAACGACAATATTCTATATTCAATATTTAAAGTTCAAATTTCTATAATTAAGCAAGAAAGATAGGTTATCCGAAAATTTTTATTGACCTTTCATCCTTTTATTGAAATAATCCGGTATGATATGATAAATAATCTGATGTATTAAATCATTATCATTTGTTACTGAAATCATATCAGCTACAGCTTTTACTTCTGGCTCGGCATTTGCAGGAGCTATGCCAACATCAGCAACTTGCAGCATTTCAATATCATTATGAAAATCCCCGGTGGCAAATACAATTTTACCTTCAAATTCATTTAATGATTTCATCATCTTTACCATTGCACCTTTCGATACACCTTTATCAACAAATTCAAAATAATAATCAGCCGAAAAAAAGTGATTTGTTGTATCTTCTAGATGATATTTATTCAACTTTGCTTTACAGGTTTCTAAAATATCTCTTTCCTCTGCGAGCAGCACTTTTAACCAGCTTTTATTTAATATTTCTGATAAATTGGCAAAAATAAACTCCATTGTGCTTCCTACTACAAAACGATTTAAAGATTTCTCTCCTGTAACGATGTAATTTTTATCTGGCGTATATACACGAATACAAAGCGTGGGATATATCTCCATACAGTCTTCTAAAAATTCTATCAATTCTTTACTTTTTACATTTTGCATCTTTAAAAACTTTTGTTCATCCCAATCATAAAGGACTGCACCATTATAAAAAATGCAAGGTGCATTTGGTTTTGCTTGTTTAAAGAATGTTGCAACAGATTTTTCTGTCCTCCCAGTTGCAATGGCAAATTTTCCTCCATGCATTTTAAAAAACTCAATTGCCTTACAATTTTTTTCTGATATTTTGCTGTTACTATTGAGTAAAGTCCCATCCATATCCGTAACTAGAATACAATCTTGATAATGAATCATAA
Source organism: Selenobaculum gibii (assembly GCF_030273445.1). Lineage (NCBI taxonomy): Bacteria > Bacillati > Bacillota > Negativicutes > Selenomonadales > Sporomusaceae > Anaerosinus > Anaerosinus gibii. Next base: position 488,079 of record NZ_CP120678.1, on the reverse strand, counting down.
TCTCCTACTTTCTAACCATTAATAAAATGATACTTGATTCAGATGAGCTTTTACTCCATCTGAAAGCTACACTTCCTAAAACGTTCAGACAATTGATCTTGATACTCTTCAATTAATGACTACTATGAGCACTAAAGATATTACCTCCTTTATAATGCCTCCCTCTCTTCATTTTTTAGTTTTATTATATCCATTATATTATTTTCAGATTTTCTAAACAATCCAAAATACTACGCAATTATTCCCCAGAATAAACTTATCTACATTTTGCCAAAATAAACAAATTGACAATATCAGCAATTCAATGTTAAATTTACACTAAATATAATAATAACTTACAGGAGGATTTATATGAACAAAATTAGATTTCTAACATTACTATCAATCTTTTTGCTTATCTTTTCTTCCATTTCTTTTGCGAATCAATCTCCGACACAAATCATTGCGGAAGATTATAATGTTAGTCAAACCGATATCATCAATGCCCAAAGCGAAGGCTTCAGCTTCCAAGATATTAATCGCGCATCCTTTATCGCGCTAGCAACAAACCAGAGTTTAGAACAAGTGATTAAATACAAAACGATTGCCGGAGACTGGAATGGCACTGCGTCACTTGCAGGACTTACCGACTGGCATATTCGGTATGGACAACATGCTTTAATGGCAAACCAGCTTCACAATTTATTCGATGTAGATAAAACAATCGTTATGAGTTTATTAAAACAACAGTATCACCCTAAAGCAGTTGCTTTAGCTTCTGCATTATCACAAAAAGCAAATGCAGACCTAGAAATCGTTATGTCCAAAAAAAGTTTCGTTTCTTGGTATGATGTCGGTAGCCAAATCGGATTATCTAGAGCTGATATAGATGAAGTAATTCAGGCAATCAACACAGTATTTGCTGACCGTGCTAACTTTGGTGATTATTACGGTTACCATGGCGAAACCTATGGCTATAACGATAGTGACTATTATATTAATGGCTATGATATTGAGGTAGTAAATATAAAATAAATCATATTCTCAGAATAAAGTATTTATCCCTATAAATAAAAAACGGCTACAGTACTTAGATTTAATCGCTTACTGTAGTCGTTTTTATGTATTCTATATAATCATTTTTTATTCGTTTAACATAGATCTTATTTTTTGAGTAAGTGCATCTCCCAAGATTTTATGCTGATTTGCTGTTAAATGAATTCCATCTTTCATCCCTGGAACTGGTACAACTTTTCCAGCATCAAAAAAATCTACTCCATTAGCTTGTGCAACTTTTTCATACAGTTTAGCTAATTCATGTGATGGACCATTATTCGCAGCAAAAGATTCCTTTGTCGCATTTAACGGAGTTGGAGCAACAATTAAGACTTTCGGTACACTATAGCCATACCATTCTTGTTCCGGATCAACGCTATTTGTAACGAGTTTTACTAATTTATCCATAGATTCAGCAACCATTTCTGGTGTTTGGCGAAACTTAACCTTAAAATCATTCGTTCCAAGCATTATCACCACAACATCTAATGGAATATGACTTTTTAACAAGGGTAATAATGTTGGACGCCCATTAAAGTTCATATCGTATTGAATATACTCATTTAATCCATTTTTATAATCATCAATTCCTGCTGTACGGCTACTTAATCCTTCTTCAATAATTTGATAGTCATTCCCTAAATTATTTTGCAATACCCCAGTCCATCGTACATCGCTCGGATAGCGCTTTACATTTGGACGCTGCGTAAATCCCCAAGTATTCGAATCTCCGTAACACATAATGCGAATTTTTTCCCCTGCACCACCTTCTGATGCCAGACAAATCGTCCCCGATAATGCTAAAATCAACATTATTACTAATCCAACGGTGATAGACTTTTTTAATCTCATAAAAATACACGCTTCTTTCATAAAGATTATAAATATCATTATAAGTGTACTCCCACGAAAAACCATTGTCAATATTTAAAATATTATGTCGTTTTTTGTCGTTTTGTTGATAGTAAATATTGCTATTTCTATATTAGCTTCTATTTATATTGCCAATGACAGATTTTCTTTTCAATGAGGTCGATCATCGCAAATAAGAATAATCCAATAAAACTTAAAACAACAATTCCCGAATACATTTCAAGATAATTTACACGCAGCCATGCATCCATAATAAAATAGCCCATTCCGTATTCCGTACCAAAGGTTTCCGTAAAAAAAAGTACTGAAATAGAAGTCGCCATTGCTACACGAACAGAAGTTAAAAATTTTGGCATCGATGCCTCAATTAAAATTTCTCGACAGACATCCCAAAAGCCAGCTCCTAAAGAGTACAACGGATAATATGTTTCTTTTGGAATGCTTTTAATTCCATCACGAACAGCAACAATTACTTGAAATACAATAATCAAGAAAATCATCAGTACTTTCGATATTTCTCCTAGACCAAAAATCAACATGAGAATCGGCATAAGTGCGATTTTAGGAATTGGATAAGTTAAATAAACAAGTGGTGCTAAAAACTTATCACATGTTGGGAAATATCCCATACATAGCCCAATTGGGACACCAATCACAATTGCTAAAAAAACGCCACCGATAATTCTCCACAAGCTATAAAAACCATGAATCGCAATATATTTCATAAAAATATTCACTAAATTATCCATCACTTTAAATGGCGAAGGAATAATCGGTAAATCAACTAAAACAGCAATCATCTGCCACAAACCAATAAAAGTCACAATACCAATAAGATAATATGTCCATGTTTTATTCCCCAACATCTGCCCAGTCCTTTTTAATAAAATTTCTGAGATATAGACTTAATTCAAAAAACCCCTTATCCTTTCGAATATCTTTTCCGCCAAATAAGGGATTATCAATGATCTTGCTCACCTGCCCCAAGTGACTGGAGAGAATAATAATCTTTTGTCCTAAGTAAACTGCTTCTTCTACATAATGTGTAACTAAAATGGTAGAAACTGCTTGCCTTTTCCAAACCTCTAGGAACACATCTTGAATCTCTTCTCTTGTTATCGCATCTAAAGCAGAAAAAGGCTCATCCATTAACAATAAATCTGGTTTTAATAAAAACGAACGCGCCAAACTTACACGTTGCTGCTGCCCACCACTTAATTCTCCAGGATAGCGCTTTTCCAAACCATCAATTCCCAATTGTCGCATCATGAATTCTACGGAGCTTTTATTCACTTTTAATTGACGATTTTTTAATTTTACACCTAAACAAATATTTTCATAGACATTTTTCCAGGGCAATAATCCATAATTTTGCGGAATAAAGCCAATTTTCTGCTTTGATGGTAAAATTGGGTTTCCATCAAACAAAACCGTTCCTTCATAATCAGTAATAATGCCTGCCAATACTTTTAGTAAGGTAGATTTGCCACAACCAGATGGTCCAATAATGGCACAAGTACCACCGCTTGGCAGAGATAAGTTAATATTCTGCAAAGCGATATAGGATTCATCTGAACTCTGATAGGTTACTGATAAGTCTTTGATTTCCAGCATGATTAATCCTGAATAAACGTATCATCAACAAGATCTTGATAGCTATACATTTGCTTTATTAAATTCTTGCCTTTTAACCACGCAATACAAGAATCTATATCTGTTTCAGTTGGTTTATTTGCCTTTTTATATGTTGGCAATACTAAAGAATCTTTAACGCTTGGTGGGAATCCACCCTTTTCAATTAATAAATCAATATATTTTTCCTTAGGCTCATTATTCAAGTAATCAATCGCTTTATTGTAGGCTCTATACATTGCTTCCAATTCTGCTTTCTTCTCATGAACCGACTTTGTTGTAAACATCAAAACCCCCGGATTGATCCCCAATTTATCAGAGCTATTGATTAATTTGCCACCATTTTTCATTGCAATACTTGCCATAGGTTCTGGTAAAGTTGCCGCTGCTAACTTACCATTTGACAACATTTCTAAGCGTGTCGGAATTTGTGGAATAACAACTTTATTAATTTGTTCCTCATTCATTTTGTTTTCTACAAGGATTTTATCTGTTACATACTCAATGATTGTATTTTTTGACACGGCAATATCTTTTCCCGCCAAATCCGCCATAGTTTCAGCTTTTTCATTTGGTGAAGCAATTAATTTGTAACTTCCATTTGTTAAAGAGGTAATCTTGACATTAAATCCACCCTCTTTAGCAAAAGCTACCGCTAACATATCAGAAATTGCTCCATCTAAATTCCCACTCTGTAATGCACTATCACGATCCATCGCACTTTTAAATGGTTTAATCTGAACTGTCAATCCCTCTTGAGCAAAATACCCCTTTTCCTGGGCAATAATGAATGGAATTGAATCAACATCAGGCATCGTTCCAATCGTCAGCTCTTGTAATTTTCCTGTTTTCGGCGCAGACGAATTACCACATCCACCTAACATCATAATCATCATACCCATTAAAATTACTGCCATTATTTTTTTCAATTCGATTCCCTCCAAATTTAAAATCTTTACCGTAGCAAAATATTATTTTTGCATGTCAATCGCATAAAGCGCTGCATTTCGCGCATGAATCTGCGTTGTATCAAATAATTTTATACTTGTATCCTTTTGTTTGACAAGCAAACCAATTTCCGTACACCCTAAAATGACACCTTCCGCGCCAGCGGCTGCTAATTTGTCAATAATCTTCAGGATTTTTCGTCTTGATATTTCCGATATACTTCCTAAACATAATTCATCATAAATCACTCGATGAACTAATTCTCGATCTATGTCATTTGGAATCAAAACTTGTATATTTTTTTCAATTAATTTATCTTTATAAAAATTCTGTTCCATTGTATATTTTGTCCCCAGCAACGCAACCTTGCAAATATTTTCAGTAAGTAAAACCTTTGCGGTTAATGTCGCAATATGTAACAAAGGAATTTTTACAGCCATTTCTACTTGTTTTGCTATCTTATGCATTGTATTTGTACAAATTACGATACAATCCGCTCCAGCTCGTTCTAAGCTCCGCGCTGCACCCGATAAAATCGCTGCACATTTTTCCCAATCTCCGCTAGATTGGCAGGCTTCAATTTCAGCAAAATCTACACTATAAAGAATACATTTCGCCGAATGCAATCCTCCTAGGTTTTCTTTTATTGTGCGATTGATGATTTGATAATACATTGATGTACTCTCCCAACTCATACCGCCAATAAGCCCTATAACTTTCATACGATCCCCCTTTATCGAAGCTAAACGCCATATTGTTTTTTAGCAATTTACATTTTTCTACCTTATAAGTATAATTCATTCACAAAAATACAGCAACTTTCATATAATAAAAACCAGTAGAATATTCTACTGGTTTTTATTATTCTTCTTCTATTTTTAAACTTACAAAATCATCCCTGCCATATTTTCTTTTTCATTATCTGAATCCTCATTTTCTTCTTCTTCCTTTTTCGAGCTATCTGGATTAATAAAGTCATTTTCATAATATTCATCATTATTGTCATAATCATAACTTAGTGTTTTTTCAGAACGCCCTTGACTAGAACTTTCATCTGAAATTGCTACTAGACCAACGATTACAGCAATTATCGAAAATAAGATTAACCCTTTCTTCTGCACTGCTCTCTCCTCACTTTAACTTATCCATACTTTTATCTTATTTTATAAAAGAATATTAGATAATTCAATACAATATAAATAATCTGTAAAAATAGAACTAAATTCTTTGACTCTCAGTCACCGAATGTTTCTTTCACTACATAACAATAGGCAAAAATTTATGATAATTATTTCTCATAAATTCTTGCCTACTTATCCATCATACACAATACGCATACTGTTCATAGCACTTTGGGTTCAACTTTTCTGTTTGAACATGCTTTTCAAACAATACTTCAATTTCTTCTCCATATATATTCTCTACCGAATGAACAGCAACCTCTTCGCTCCTCATTCCTTCAAGCTTATTATCTGCCAAGCATTCATTCATATTCTCTGGCTCTATATCTAATCTAGTCAAAAGCTCACTAAATAATACTTCAACTTCTTCTCTACATACATTCTGTACTGGTTCTGCAACTAATTGCTCAGACTGTACCTCTACTTCTTGTTTAGCCCCTATATATAAGTCATCCATTTTCTCTGGGTTCGCTTCACTATTGGATAAGTGCTGATTAAAGAGTATTTCAATTTCTTCCCCACACACATTCTCTACAGTTTCTCCAACTTCTTTTTCAAATTCAGTTACAGTTTCTCGATTGCTACCTACATAAAATTCATCCATATTTTCTTTTTCATTCTCTTTTACCTTTTTAATATGGAGCTTAAACCATTCATCAATTTCACTTTTTTCTTGATATTGCCCTGAATGCTCTACTACTTTATCTAAAAATAAATCAACATTTTCATTTTCCAGCTGTAGTGGTAGCTCTGCAAGAGTATCTTCTTTTTCAGCCATTACAGTATCTATGACTTTTTTATCAGATAATGTGCTCAAAAAAACAATTCGTTTTAAAACAAAAAACAGCGGAACGCAAAGCAACACACTCAACCCATAAGCAATTTCTTCATATACATACACTTCAGAAAACCAACAATTTATTCCTATCAAAAATTCAAGCAAAAAAGCTATTCCAATATCTTTTTTTATCCGTTCACTACTCGTTTTCATTCTGGTCACCCCATTCTATTGCGCTCAATAGAAGTTAATTTAAAACTAAACTTTATTCCTCATTCTTACTAATTTCATTATACTAAAAATAGGTCTAAATTCCTATCCTTTTCTTTAGAGAAACGAGAACAATTATTTTTTAGTTTCTTAATCATCAAATTTATTTATGGAATGATCTATGCAAAAATTACGGGGTTCATTCAATTACAATAAAAATGCTATATAACAAACCACCATAGCAAACGGGCAAAGAACTTGTGTTGTTTTATTTCTAGCTTTTAATAAAATCATAAATAATGGTGTAGCTACAGCACCATAGACAAGTAGACTTAAAGTTTTTGGATCAGAAAAATCATAGATTCCTTGTCCAATATATAGTATATCAGCAATGCATAATACCAAGAAATTAAAAATGTTGCTGCCTATAATATTACCAATCGCAATGTCATAACTTCTCATTCTAAATAAAGCAATTGTGGATGACACTTCCGGAAGAGATGTTGCTACTCCTAAAAAGATGGCTCCGGCTAATCCTTCACCTAAATTAAGACGCTCTGCAATATCATCCGTAATGTAGGTAATAATAATACTTAGGACAATAATCCCTATACTTACAAGAATAAATCTTGTTACAATTTGTTTTAGCGTTAGATCTGTAACAGTTAATTGTTGTTGTTCTTCACTACCACCATTTTCTGCCGATAAATTTTTTAATGTAAATAAATATAATGCCAATATAATAAAGGAAGTAATACTAACTGTCATGATTTCAAAATTTAATATATGATTCATGTTCAACATTATCGCTATATAAATCAATGTCGTTGAAAATGTAACAGCTAAATGGCCTGATGAAATCCTCGCTTTGCAAAAAGATTTTAAAAAAATCAAAATTAGGCTACCTAAAACAGCCAAATTAAATAAATTGCTGCCTAAAATATTTCCCATACATAATCCAGGCTTATTCAAGAAAAGGGTAGCTGAAACACTTGTAAAAAGTTCTGGCAATGAAGTAACTGCCGATAACATAATCCCGCCAATAAAAGCCCCCGAAAGTTTCGTTGTCTTATCAATTAAATCCACATACTCTGAAGCTTTTTGCGATAAATAAACCACTCCTGCTGCTACAATTAAATAAAATAAATAAATCATAATTTCTTCCCTTCAAAATAAAAGACTCATAGACGCTGACTAAAATAGTCATTGTCCATGAGTCTCGTTTTTTAAGATAATACCAGATTTTCATCATGATGTTGGCATTACCACAGCTCTTGCTGCAAACTACTCCCTCACAGGAATTAATATGTTCTATGACGCAATATATCATACTTACAAAGTTTATGTCAAATATATATTTAAATCTTTTTCACAAACTCAGATTTCAATTTCATTGCACCAATTCCATCAATTTTGCAATCAATATTGTGGTCACCTTCAAATACTAAACGAATTGATTTTACTTTTGTCCCCATCTTCACAACAGAGGAAGTACCTTTTACTTTTAAATCTTTAATTACTGTTACTGTGTCACCATCCTGCAGAACATTTCCATTCGCATCTTTTATTACATTTTCATCATTTTCCGCAGAAGTATCCATGTCATTCCATTCATGTGCACATTCGGGACAAATAAAAAGTCCTCTATCTTCATACGTAAATTCAGAATTACATTTTGGACAATTTGGGAAATCACTCATAAACTTTTCATTCTCCATTCATCTATAGGTTTTTCGTTATCGTTATTGATATTACCATAGTTTTATCCTATTGACAAACCAGTATTCAAACTTGCCTCTGAAATAAAGTAAAGTGTCCAACCTGCTTATACATGATATGAATTAAACAAGCCTCTATTGGTAAGAACACGATTGCTTTAAGCAGGCGACTAACAAAAAAAGTAGCAGCAGCTTTATTGTATAACAAAGCAAGCCAAACTGTATTCAGCCCTAAATCAACGAATAAAGTAATCAATGTAACCGTAATAAGAATATGGCTGAAAGAGATTTTTTTCTCATAAAAAAAATGTCCAAAAATCCATCCTGTGCAAAATGCACTCACTGTAAATCCAGGGAAGAATAATCCTGGGAAGAAAATCACGCCCCCCAATACATCAGCAATAGCAGCCATAACAGCTCCCTGCCAACGACCAAACTTCATTGCAAATAAAGCAATCGGTAAAAATCCAAAGCTCACCCGCATAAAAATAGTTTGAATAGCAAAAACATGAGTAAAAATAATCGTCAAAGCGATAAAGACGCCAGCAAAAACAATAACCTCTGTCTTTTTGTTTTTTTGCAAAAAAATACACCTCCATATGAAATTTATGTTGATAAATTCATCAACACATCGTTGCTACATATAGAGGAGTTCCTTTCTATGCAGCAGCGGGATGCAACATTTGTACCGCAAACTTAACTTAAGTTTTTCGTTCAGTGACAACTCCCCGTTCATCTGACACTTAACGCACAAATGTTTACTCTGCTATTCCTTCAGTATAATATTATAGCCTATTCATTTATCAATTACTAGTTATGTCCTCATAAATCCGTAAATTACTAGAAGACTATAAGTACAAATTTTTAGTATATCTATCATTTAATAATTTAGATTTTTATCAATGAAATCAAAATAAAAAACCTTCATGAATGAACATATACTTTTTTTATATCATTTTCCTATTTTTCTTTCGGTTCTTCCAATGATACATTTTTTTATCCGCCTTTGCCAAAATTTCTTGCGGCAACAATTGATTATCTTTACAAATATAAATAAGACCATAACTAATTGACATAGGATACTCTGTATCTTTATGTGAAATTTTTTCATACAATTCAGCTAATTTCCCTCGAATTTTTTTTGGTGTGCAATTAGGGAAAAGTACGATAAATTCATCCCCACCAATTCTGCATAATCGGTCAGAATCTCGCGTATGCTCAAAAAATTCTTTTGCAACAAACTTTATATATCGATCACCAGTATGATGTCCAAAATTATCATTAACATATTTAAGTCCATCTAAATCTATAAAACAAACTGAAAACCCTTTGTGTCCTTGTTGTAATTCACTTAATAATTTCATGCAGTATCTACGATTATAAACGCCCGTCAATTCATCTTTAAAAACGGCATTTTCCATTTCTTCCTGCTCTCGTTTGCGATTTGTAATATCCCTAATTAAGTATGCACAAGCAGCAACTTCATTCCACTCAATAGGATATGCTTTTGCTTCCACAAATTTTGCATTATATTCACATTCCAATTCGATTACATCATTTTCATCTTTGGACATTTTGTCAATTAATTTTTCAATGACTCCACAAGTGTATCCACAAAAATTTCGATTATTTTTAACATCACAACCTAAACATCGTACAGCTTGATTAGAATAGATTACTTTCTTCTCCACTTTATCAATAACAACAATCCACTCTTCAATCCCATTGATAATTGATATTAAAAGATTTCTTGACTGCTCTAAAGCTACAGTTTTATCTTTCAATCTTTTTTCTCGTTCCTCCAATTGCTCTATCATAGAATTAAAAGCTGTAGAAAAATCACCCAGAAATTTCACACGCTGTTTATAATCACCTTTTGCTACTTGGGTAGCTTGCCAGCTTAAGTGTCTTAATCCTGCATGAATTTCTTTTAATCCACTTGCTAAAAAATTATACCGATTTGGCACCTTTGCCTCTAAATTTCCTATAGATAATTGTTGCAAAAATTCATTTGATTCACTCAAACACTGTCCTAAGTAAGTAACCATCTCTTGTATTCTGTCAAGTTTAGGTGATTTAACCTTTTCTATTGTTAATAATGGTTTATTTAATATGATATTTTTTAATTGTTCAGTTAAACTTTGAATATCACGCGAACTGCTCATTTTCCTCATTACTCTTTCTCATTTATTAAAAACCCTTCAAATCTACATACCCTAGAACCTGTTGACCAACAATCTACTTCCACGACCTGATAAGATTTTTTTGTATAGCTTTTTAATATTCCAGCTAACAATCCCTCGTCATAATTACAAACCGTTTCACCTACAACCGGTAATCCAGAACAATCTAAATCTTCACTTATCGTTAAAACTATATGCCCTGTTGAAGAATCAAATTTTTCGATTCGTAAAATACCAATTTTCTTTTCTTGCAAAACCTCTTGCAATTGCGCAAAAAACTCATTAAATGGAAGTGCCAAATCCAATATATTTTGGGCAAATTCACAACCAGCACGTTCACCAGATTTGCGAAAAATATCAATTGTAACTTCTTTACCAAATCGTGCTATCAATTCGTCACGCAGCGTATATTGAAATAATCTATACATAAATACTGGCATCTCATCACCAAGATTGTTTCTCCTCTTTGAAATATTACTAATGCTATTCCAAGAAAATTTTCCATTACCATCTTGTAAAAATTTTATCATTTTTATCACCAATCTCTTTTTAAATATTAGGTTTTAAGATTTATTAGTAAAATATTAATAAATTCTATTCTACATCAAAACATTTTACATATCTATACAAAACAACTTAAATAAATACATTTTTATAATTATATTTATTCAGAAATTGTTATTATTTATTTAATTCTCTAGCTTGCGTTATTTTTATAAGTTTTAACTGCAAATTCATTGAGAAAGAAAATTTTTTCTGCTATACTTAACATGAAAAATTATCCAAAACATATGAATTGTTTGTCACTATGTTTTAATCAACTATTTCTATAATGAAAATTTCAAAAATTCAAAATGTTTTGGGTTTTTATAAATTTATTTACGCTCTTATAAAATTCACATTGGGGGAATCTTTATGAACGGACTTTACATGGTTATTATTTCAGCATTAATTCTTGTAATTTGTTATCGGTTTTATGGTGCCTTTATAGCCGCAAAAGTTTTAGCATTAGATCCAAATCGACCAACCCCTGCAATCATCCACGAAGATGGGCACGATTATGTTCCTACAAACAAATGGGTAACCTTTGGGCATCATTTTGCCGCAATCGCCGGAGCAGGTCCTTTAGTTGGGCCGGTTTTAGCTGCACAATTTGGATATTTACCCGGTATGATCTGGCTGTTAGTCGGCGCTTGTATTGGTGGAGCGGTTCATGATATTGTAATTTTATTTGCTTCAATCCGTCACGATGGCCTTTCTATCGCCGAAATTGCAAAAGCAGAAATCAGTAAATCTACAGGGCTCGCAGCTTCCATTGCTGTAATTTTTATCTTGATCATTACTATGGCAGGTATGGCTATTGCTGTAGCAAATGCATTATTTAATAGTCCTTGGGGAACTTTTACCGTCGGTGCAACAATTCCAATTGCTTTATTCATTGGAGTTTATATGCGTTTTCTTCGTCCTGGTCATATCGGCGAAGCTTCTTTCATTGGAGTTGTTTTAGTATTAGCAGCAGTTTTTGGCGGTTCCTTGATTCAGCATTCATCATTTGCACCTTATTTTACCTTGAGCAGAGTTCAACTTGATCTTATTCTACCTTTATATGGTTTCATTGCCGCAGCTCTTCCTGTTTGGTTATTACTTGCACCTCGTGATTATTTAAGCACCTATATGAAAATTGGAACAATTGGTGCTCTAGCCTTAGGAATTATTATTGTACAACCAGAAATTCACATGCCTCCAATAACAGAATTCATCCATGGTGGCGGTCCCGTAGTACCAGGTCCAGTATGGCCGTTTATCTGTATTACTATTGCTTGCGGCGCAATTTCTGGATTCCATTCCATTATCTCTACCGGAACTACACCAAAAATGATTACAAATGAAAGAGAAATTTTACCTATTGGCTTTGGCGCTATGCTCGCTGAATCCTTTGTTGGTATCATGGCATTAATTGCAGCAACAAGCCTATTCCCGCCTGATTATTTTGCAATTAATAGCGCACCTGCCGTATTTGAAAAGTTAGATATGGCAGTTAAAGAATTGCCATTCTTATCGCAAATGGTAAGTGAAGATATCGCTGGACGTCCTGGCGGAGCAGTATCTTTAGCTGTCGGCATGGCACATATTTTTGCAAAAATCCCTGGTCTTGAATCATTGATGTCCTTTTTGTATCACTTTGCTATTATGTTTGAAGCACTTTTCATCTTGACAATCATCGATGCTGGAACCCGCGTTGGTCGTTATTTGCTTCAAGAAGTTGGTGGACTTGTATATAAACCACTTGGAAATGTTCATTGGATGCCAGGAATTATATTTACCAGTGCACTTATCTCCTTTGCTTGGGGGTATCTTGTATTTGGCGGTTCAATTTCTTCCATCTGGCCACTGTTTGGTTTATCAAATCAACTTTTAGCCAGCATGACTTTAGCAATCGGAACAACAATGTTAATTCGTATGGGGAAACTTAAATATATCTGGACAACAGTTATTCCATTATGCTTTATGATTGCAACTGCTTTAACAGCTGGTTTTTATAATATTTTTGAATTCTATCTTCCTAAAAATCAATTATTATTAGCTGGATCAAGTGCAATAATGATGTTACTTATTATATTCATCATATTTAGCTCTATCAAAAAATGGTCTTCATTAATCAAAGATAAAAATACTACAAAAGTTTCAGTTTAAAATATGACTTCTTAAATAGAAACAAAAACAACATTACTTAAAAAGTAATGTTGTTTTTGTTTCTATTTAGCTTTCAAAAGCTCTATATTTTTGCAAGTTGTGATAATCATAAAAGATATACACCATTATCTACCATATGTAATGTTACAGGATATTCTTTGCATTTTTAGTTTCAAATTTTATTTATTAATCAACGTATCACTTTTTTTAATATGGGAAACTAACCAATTTGCGAGAAAATCCAAAATTTCCAATAAAGTCTCTTGTTGATTTTCATCAATTCCATCTAAATCAATATCCTCTAATTTTTTTATAAATTCTGCATGTTGAATTTTTTGCGAAAATCTTCTCCGATATTGAATCTTATCCATATATTCTTCTTCATGCGCAAAATGGGTTTTCGTATATCCTCGAAGTTCTTCAAGTATTTCTCTAATATAATCATACTTATCAGAAACAAAATTATCTTTCAACAATTCGTATGCTTCATTAGCGATTGCAAAAAGCTTTCTATGTTCATTATCAATTTGCTCTACACCAGTTAAATAATCATCTGTAAATTCATACATCATACATCTCTCCTCTAACAATAATCTATTTTATAATATAACAACCTCAAGCAAAAATCACTATCTTTTGAAATGTTTTTATTAATAATAATTATTCCAGTATTTAATAATAAAAAGCACCCTATGATACTTCAATAGGATGCCTCCATGTTATCTGCCGATTCAACTGAAGTTTAAACTCCACCTAAATCAAGGCTTATTACATACGCTTATTTGTTTTGCGCCAAATCCCTAATTTTTCTGCCTGTTTTATTAATTCATCATGAAAACTAGGATGCGAGATTTGAATAATTCTTTCTGCACGTTCCCATGTCGTCCTTCCAGCTAAGTCAGCAATACCCCATTCAGTAACTAAACAATGTGCTTGCGACCGTGGATTGGTTATTGCTGTACTTTCCATTAAACTCGGTACTAAACGCGATTTAAGTTCACCGGATTTTTTATCAACAAACGTAGAGGTAAGCGCAATAAAGCTCTTGCCACCATTAGACAAATATCCTCCAGTTACAAAATCTAACTGTCCTCCAGTGCCACTAATATGACGTTTACCTGCCGATTCTGAGGCAACCTGACCGTATAAATCTACTTCAATGCAATTATTAATTGTAATAAAGTGATCAATTTGTGACATAACTGCTGGATCATTTACATAATTAATCGGATAAGACTCAATCTGTCTATTGCCTCTCACCCATTCATATAAATCACTGCTTCCCGCACAAAAAGAAAAAACACCTTTCCCCATATTAATATTCTTCTTTTTGTTTGTCATTTTTCCAGCCTTATCGATCACCATATAGGCATCTACTAGCATTTCCGTATGAAAACCAAGGTCCTTCAAATCCGATTCTGCAATCATTGTTCCTACTGCATTTGGCAATCCGCCAATGCCGAGTTGAATCGTAGCCCCATTAGGAATTTCTGCTGCAATAAGCGCTGCAATCTTAATCTCCTCTTCCGAGATTTTCCCTGGATTAATGACCGGGATATCAGGATGATTCCCCTCAACAATAAAATCAATTTCACTAAGATGAATGGAGTTTTCTTTTCCTCCAATAACCCTCGGCAAATTCTCATTTACCTCAACAATAACAATTTTTGCTTTCTCAACAATTGCTTTCGTTGCTGAATTCGTAAAAGAAAAGTTAAAATTCCCGTACTCATCCATCGGTGTAACCATAATCATTGCCACATCAACTTCTAAACTCTTACGATAATGTAAAGGTTTGTTGCGATAAATCATCGGAATATAGTTACACAAACCTTTATCACTTAATTGCCGTTCAAGTCCGCTAAAATGCCAGCTATTATAACAAAAATGTTCACGCTCAGGATCAACATCAACCACAGCTAATGGAGCCATCCGTAATCCGCCCCGAATTTTTACATCAAAAAGCTCCTCTTTTCTTAATGCCAATGCTTGATCAAGCGCAACTGGTTGCCCTAAGCAAAAACTATAATCTACCCAGTCTCCAGATTTCACAACTTTTACTGCTTCATTAGCAGATACTATTTTCTTTTTGTACTCTTGTTTCAAACTCATAAAACCGCCTCCAAATCCTATCAAATTGGGGTGTGGTAATATTTCTGCTAACCTTTTACTCTCCCTAATTTTCATTAAATTCTGATAATGCTAACAAAGATAATACAATCCCATAGATAGCGATTATTATACTATAAAGAATATTTTCTTTCTAGATAAAAATTTACCAGAATTAAAATTATTCTTCTGAATTAATAGTAACCCTATCGTTCACCCTAGCTACACATTTTGATAATTCTAAAAAACTAATTTTCAATACCCACACGCGCTTCAATTCCATTAGTATAATAATGTTTTATCTCCTTCATCTCTGTAACCAGATCGGCTTTTTCAATTAATTCCTTAGACGCTTTGCGTCCTGTCAAAACAAGTTCAACAGAATCTAATTTATTTTGAATTAAAAAATCCAACTCACTCCCTGCAATTAATTCAAAATATACCGCTACAATGACTTCATCAAGAATAACAATATCATAATCGCCACTTTGTACTGCTCGCTTTGCCACCTCCATTCCTTCATGAATTAAAGCTACATATTCTCGCGGTGGAAAACCACTTTTAAAGACAACAATTTCTTCACCGATGACCTCCTCTTTCAATCGGTCAAATTCTTCTTTTTTAGCAATAAAAAAAGGTTTCCCAAACGTTTTAACCGTCAAATTTCTAGATAAATTGTTTAATATACAATGTTCACTATACGACTTGTTCTTCATAAATTGTAAGAAACAAACTCTTTTACCTGCGCCTAATGCTCGAATTGCTAAACCTATTGCCGCAGTTGTTTTTCCTTTTCCATCACCAGTGTAGACTTGAACATACCCTTTAAATTTCATGAGCACCCCTCCGTAAATAGTTCTACAGTGAAACTTCTATATATTAACAATGAATCCTTGTTTACTTAAACGATATTTTTTTATTTTAGCAATAATCATAAATATTTTAATATAATGATAAATAAACTAAGATTATCAAAATCTCAACTAAAAATACAGTAGTATAGTTATGCTTTTAACAGTCATACTATTGAAGGGGTGATTTTTTTGTTAACACAAAAAGAAGTGAATTTGTTAACAGACTTAAAAAAATGTGAAGAAGTTTGCGTTCAAAAATACAATAAATACGCTCAATCAGCTTCCTCACCATCATTAAAATCTTTATTTCAGCAAATCAGTCAAAAAGAGCAGCAACATCTAAACAGCATTGATCAAATTCTAAATGGCTCTGTCCCAACTATGAATGCTAATAGTAGTAGTAGTAGTAGTAATAATAATTCAAATACTTTACAACAACCTTCTTCACAAGCCGCATACTACGATAATACAATGAACAAACAAAATGATGCTTATCTATGCTCAGATGCATTAACTACAGAAAAATATGTTTCCTCTGACTATAATATTTCTATTTTTGAATTCACCGAAAACAATATTAGGGATGTACTAAATCATATTCAAAAAGAAGAACAAGAGCATGGAAAAGCTATTTATGATTATATGGCTCAAAACGGAATGTATAACTAAAGACTATTTAACTTAAAAAATCTATAAAAAGAGTGTAAGGTGTTCCTCTGCAGTCGAAAGACTCATTGGACACTCTTACACTCTTTTTACTTAGAAAATCATTTACTATAGCTCTTGCAAATGTCTTTTATAATTTATCATTAATAAATTTGAAAATTGTACCGTAATATCTATCTGCATCTACTTTTCTTGCATCCGCATGTTCTGCATTTTGCACTCTTAAAATTTGTTTTTCACAAGTTGCCGCACTATATAACTCATCTACCATAGATACAGGTGCAAGTTCATCATCTTCGCCATGAATGAACAACGTTGGAATTTTTATTTTTCCCATGACTTTTATTGGTGCTGCATCCGATATAAAATAGCCTGCTTTTAGACGTCCAACACCATCGACAATATTCATAATCGGAAACGATGGTAAACCAAACATCTTTTCAAGTTGCATTATAAACATCGTATACGCACTAGTATAACCACAATCTTCAATTAAAACTTTAACTTGACTAGGTAGATCCTTTTCAGCGGTTAACATAAGAGTTGCCGCTCCCATAGATACCCCATGTAATATAATTTTCGCCTGTGGGTCTTTCGCTATAATTTCATCAATCCATAGTTTGATATCATCGCTTTCTAAAAGCCCCATACTTAAATAAATTCCTTCACTTTTTCCACTTGCACGTAAATCTGGCGTTAATACATGATACCCTTCACTTAAATACTTTGTAGCAATATCCCAAACGCTATTTTGCTCTCTACCATAACCATGCACAACAATCACCCATTTATCGCTGGAAACATTAGGCGCAAAGTGTGTCCCAACTAACTTTAATCCATCCAATGATGCTATTGTCCAATTTTCTTTTACAACCGACGGCTCATCTTGTTTTTTTACTCGTGGATCTAAAATTTGCATACAAGCAACAGGTACCGCTGTTTTGTCCTGATCATTTCCTCTTTGCAAAGCAAAATTAATAAAGTAATTGCCTATGTATATTCCAATTGCTCCCAAAACAAAAAGAACTGTAAATATCCAAGCTAACATTTTCTTATTTTTCACTTTCGACTCCTACTATTGTAAATATACTATTATGTTAAAATTCGAGTTAAAGCGACAAAAATCCTGCTAACTCTCCTTCACGATCATGATTAACGTCGCACCTATTCATCACAATATCCTTATAGGTAATCTAATAACTGCTGTGGGGGCTGCTACATCTGTAATGACAAGCCAATGTTTCAATTCCTTATAGGTAATCTAATAACGGCAATGAACAAAAGGAAGGGGTGATTCCCTTTGGCAAGGTTTCAATTCCTTATAGGTAATCTAATAACGGTAGTAAAGCTTTCCGGAGCAAGTTGTATTCTCGCTTGTTTCAATTCCTTATAGGTAATCTAATAACGAAAGAACAATTTTTTATATTAATGATATGATGGGGAGTTTCAATTCCTTATAGGTAATCTAATAACCTCGGCCAGCGTACGATAAAACGGTTCCTAATGCATAGTTTCAATTCCTTATAGGTAATCTAATAACTCTTTGTGAAGCCTTCTCTGGTTGTCTGTAAATGGTTTCAATTCCTTATAGGTAATCTAATAACGAACAAGTAAAAGAACGTGACAAGCAACTTGAAACGCTGTTTCAATTCCTTATAGGTAATCTAATAACCAATATGTACTACATGTCAATAGGGTGAACTAATAAAGTTTCAATTCCTTATAGGTAATCTAATAACTGCTGTAGGGGCGCAGGGTGATGTAGTCATGAGTGAGGTGTTTCAATTCCTTATAGGTAATCTAATAACGTTTGTACGTATGGCTTGATTCCTAAGGCTTCATAGTTGGTTTCAATTCCTTATAGGTAATCTAATAACAAATACGGCATCTGGATTCATTAGGGCGTTGCAAGATGGTTTCAATTCCTTATAGGTAATCTAATAACTGAACAACCTTATCAAGTCCAGATCGCTTGAGCCTTCGTTTCAATTCCTTATAGGTAATCTAATAACTCCGGGGCAATTTTGATAGCATCCGCCAATCTCGAAAGTTTCAATTCCTTATAGGTAATCTAATAACCAGAGAAAAAAGAGGTTTATACGAAAGCACAAGCAGAAGCGTTTCAATTCCTTATAGGTAATCTAATAACTAATTGTAACTCCATGCGGCGATGGAAAGTATCGGAGTTTCAATTCCTTATAGGTAATCTAATAACCCATATTATACATTAAAATTCTACTAAAATCACTAATATTTATGCAAAATCAACTTTTTCTGGCGAAATTTTATTTTTAATTTTATTTCAATCAAAAAATCTCATACAAAAAGTCGTCGACCCCTAGGTGTTTTTACACTATCTATGGTCGACGACTTTTTTCTTGCATACTTTTTTAATTTTTATTCATTACGTTACAATATATTACCCGTTTCGCACCTTTCTACACCTAATATGGCTCTGGAGTAATATCTTGTTGTCCTCATATTATAAATAATAACCGAATCTTGCTCTTTTATAATATGATTCAATTCTATCATCAATTTTTTATAATTGCCATCGGAGATTTCTCCTTCAAAGACTGAGTTTTGTACCCAATTAAGATATTGACGACATTTTTTTAATACTTTTGCCACTCGTTTTACGTGAATATCATAAACTAGTATCACAAACAAAATCATCACCTCTACTACCACTTAGCTATAAATGGTTCATATGTTTTTTCGCCCATAATGTGCTTTTCAATTTTGTATAATTCCAACCTTATCAAGCGACGATATGATACAGATTTGCCAATTTCTCGATGTTGGAATGTCGTTTTCAATTTTTCTTCCCAATTTTCAATAAAACATTTCTTGCCTTTCTCTTTTAAAATAATCCCTTCGGTATCACTGACAAAATCTTTCTTGGTAATCATCTTTTTAGCAATACAACTAAAGATAATTCTATCTACTAAAATAGGCTTAAAAATTTCCGAAACATCTAAGTTAAGTGAAAATCTACGAAAATTCGTACTATGTAAATATCCTATACGTGGATCTAAATGAGTTTTATAAATTTCACTTAAACAAACAGTATATGCTAATGTATTGCCAAAACTAATTAATGTATTCAAATAATTCTTCGGAGGTCGGCGAGTTCGCTCCTGAAATACAAAATCTTTATCATCGATAATCGTATCAAACGCCTTATAATATGTTTCACGAATATTCCCTTCTATCGCCATTAATTCCGGAATCGTTTCTGAACTTTCAATACTCGGAAATAACTTCCCAACTGTTTCTAAAATCTCCGTTAAATCGCGTCCACGATTCAAATAATATTTTAGAATCTGCCGAATGTTTTTCGCCGCCCCACTTACAAACAATTTTGCTAATGCTAATCGTTTCGCTTCATCCATATAAAACTCAGCCTGCTTTAAAATCGTATACCCTGAATTCAAATGCTCGCGCGGATAAAAACTTCCCATATAATAGCCATAATAATTAAAGTAGTGCAAAATAATTTCTTTTTGCGATAGTAATTCCACAAGCGCTTTATTAAAATTTACTTCTCCAAATACCATAATTTCGCCAACATCTTCAACCGGCAAAAACCTTCTGCCCTCCGCCGTTTCAAAAAATATCGTATTATCTTTACGTTGCAAGACCCCATCTGAGAAAAAGTATAGTGTCTTTTTCATCATTTATCCCCCTTTAGCACCAACAAAATTCTGCATATGCACAATTGCGGCAAAACTTCTGTTTTTCCGGCGGCAATGGTTTTTCTTCATTTAAGATGACTGAAATATCTTCTATTATTTTTAATAGTTCTGCTTCTGTTTGTGCATCGAGGACAACTTCTTCCCGAATTTTCTCTTTAGGAAATCTTAATTCGCCTTTCGCCTCTATGCCACGTTCCTTCAATTTACTCATGTAAAATGCCAATTGCATCCTGGCACTTTGCTTATAACGTGAGCTTTTCTTTACTTCACTAATGCAAAATTTCCCATCAGCTAGTTCCAAAACGTCAATTTTAATGTTATCAACAACAATTTCTTTTTTCTCACGGGCATACGAATATTCAGCGATACTTTTACCAATCAACACATTATCATTTTCTTGATCTGGCACAATTTGATGCCCCATAAGCCAAACTTCACGCTTGCAAATATAGTAATACCAAATCAAGGTTCCATTTACTTTAACGTCCATTCCTATCCCTCCCCGATAAAAAATCCCGACGGTTTTTAGCAACCATCGGGATTTTTATCAATAAACAAACGCTTGCGGGCTCTCTGTCATAAATCCCGTCTCATTATAATAGTTTTTTACTTCATCCAATTGTACGACATACCAATCCAGCTCGACTCTATGTACATCGGCAAATTTACACGGTATATTTTTAGCTAAATTCGCCACGCGAATATCCACCGTATAGCGACTCAATTCCGTAAGGAGTTGTTTTAATTTGGCCTTTTGTGCAAAATCTAAATGTTCTTCTTCTAATAACTGCGCATATTCTTCTGCTTTTTCCTGTACTTGTGCTGTTTTAGTAATCAAAACTGTTTTAACATTATCTTGATTCTCAATCAGCGAAAAATCACGAATTGCCAGGCAATCCTTCACCTCGGTTTTATACTCCAATACATGCATTGCTCGATAAATCTGCCGTTCATGCTGCTCCGATTTAGCAATTCGTTGATAATACTGCTTAATCAAAGATAAGTATTTATCTTCACCGATACTTTCGCATGCTTTTAGCATTTTACTCGTTTCTTGCCTTGGATACTGGTCATAAACAGATTTTGCACTCCCTGTATCAAATACATATAACGGCAGATACTCCCCTTTATCACCAGCCCGATTGATTCTGCCGGCAACTTGAATAATCGATTCTAGCGGTGCTAAATCCCGATACCCGATGTCAAAATCTAAATCAACGCCAGCTTCAATCGTTTGTGTTGACACTAAAATAAACGGCACTTTCTGCTTTAATAAAGCTTTTGCTTCTTTGATTACCGCTTTTCTATCGACAGGAATTAAATTCGTTGATAGGTAAAGCACTTGGTAATCTTCCTTTAACAGTTGATAAACTTCGATACTCTGCCGAATCGTATTGACCACTACCAATGCGGATTGATCCTCTTCTTTCGTCGCTTTGATAAATTCGACAAGCGCTTCATTATCTTCGACCTTATCAAAGACGGGAATAATCTTCGTTCGCTTTAACTCCGAATAGTACTCTTGGTAGCTCGGCAACAATTCATAGGTATGCATAGGATTGTCCTTAGGCAAAAACCGATTTGCCATAGTTACAATTTCCGGCTGCGTTGCGGTCATTAAAATAAACCGAGTTCCATAAAAATCCGCCAAATGCTGAATCACCGCCCCTAAAAGCGGTGCATAGTAAAACGGAATCGTTTGCACCTCATCTAAGATGACAACACTGCCCGCCAATTTGTGAAGCTTTATCAATCGCTTATTCTTATCCGTTAAAATAGATTCAAAAAATTGTACGAAGGTAGTAATCACGACTGGACTTTCCCACGCTGACATTAACAGCAGTTTTTTCTGCAAATCAGTCTCATGCTCAGATTTATTTTCCGCTGTAGCATTCAAATCCGCCCCACTATAATGCACCAATACATCAGCAAAAAATGCTTCATAATCTATTTTCGTCTGCTCTAAAATATTGATAAACGGCAATGCTGTAATAATTTGTCCGCGGCACTGATAAAGCTTTTGCATCCGCTCCATAATCTTTAATCCCGCACAAATACTCGTCAAGGTTTTGCCTGTTCCCGTCGGTGCAGTTAATTGAAAAATCCGCGTTTTACCAAACTCTTCCTCCGTTAACGCATCCACTTTCTCTAGTACACTACGCCGAATCGTTTCCCGCTTTTCATTTACCGCCATGGCTTGCTGATTTTTTTCCCGAATATAACGTTCGATATCAGCCAGCTTAGTCGTATTCACGCTTTCTTTTTTGTCTAATCCAGCAGAATTTAATTTATCTGCCCAAATCAGCTTAGAAAAAATATATTGCAGCAAGAAAAACGATTCTACACCATTCATCGATAAATTTCGTTTACTTCTTATATAGCTAACATTATCTTGTATAAATTTTTGATACACAGCTAAATCAAAAGTTGTGCTTAATTTCTCCTTATACTCTGGATAAGCTTCAATTTGCTGACAAATATCTTCGTACTGATTAGTAAGCTGAGAAAACAAGTTATTCTCCATTGCGATATCATTATTCAAATCGCCATGATGTTTAGCGATTGCTAGCATTGCTAAATAGCCGTCAATTTCTCTAGCTTTATAGTTTGTGCTAAACAGCCCCGCCGAAATCAATGCATGATCTTTTTCATGTCCACCTTTATCCGTTTTAAGATACCGTTGAAAACTCTTCATGAGTTTACCGACATCATGATAGTAGCCTGTCTGGGACAACAGTTGCTTTAATCTGTCATTGGACGAACATTTAAAATGAAGTGGGGAAATGTTCTCCCCCATCTTCTTTGCTACCACTTCAAGATGCTCTGTTAACGCTTGTCCGGTTTGAGAAGTTTTATCGTAATGTGCATACAACAACGCAATCACTCCAAAAATACAATATTCTCTTTTGCATCCATTACATAATACGGTGTAGCTTGTTTTAAAATCAATGACAATGCGGTATCTTCCAAGTTAAATAAAATCTCTTTACGTGAACCTTCCGTAATCAACCGATGTTCATCAAACTCCGTAATCGTTTCTTCCTTAAAAAAATTGCTGCAGATTTCTTTTTCCAAACAAATCTTTTCAATTCGGTTTAGAACAACTGCACTACAAATCGCAATAACAGCATCATCACTTAAGCGTTTTTCTAAGTCCACTACTTTGCCCTGACTAATCCACCCTAAACATTGTGCACTTCCCAAGGCAACACTAATTCCTTGCGACAAATAGGCCGACGAAGGCAAACAAAGCATTGCTGTTAATTTTTCCATCACACTTCTATCTTCATGATAAAAAATTACTTCATAACAGATATTTTCACTTTGTAGATTTTTCGGCACGACAAACTCTGTATGATTTTGCGTACGATTTAAGCCTGCTCCATTTAAATGATTTAAGCTTTCCACCTTTAACAAATTCATTGTTTGCGTGATTTTCTTCAGCGGTGATTTTACGCACAAAGCAACTTTGCAACGTTTATCGGAAAACTCTTCATAATAACTGTCACGTTCATACCCCAATAAACCAGCAATGATTCCCTTTATCGTCGCCACAGGTGGAACTAAATGTGAAAGTGCAGTTGAATTGCTATAGTATTTTCTAAAATGTGCCATCTTGCCGTTAAGGCAAAAGGAAATCGCCTGCATGACTTTCACCACCTTATTTAACAATCGGTTTCAATAAATCAAGTCTTACTCCGTCCGGTAAGTTTTCCACCTGTTTGAATAATGGACTCTGCCAAATTCGCACTTCTTTAACATACCCCTTACCTTTTAACTCTGCAATCGCTTGCACTAAATTTGCAAAGTCCAAGGATATATCTGCTATCCCACGAATCGCTGATTCTTTCTTGAGTTTAGCTTCAACAAATCTGCGTAAATCACCTAAATATCCATCAAAATCCTCGTGATATACAACTTCTAAATAAAGTAACGGCTGTTGCCCTTGTTTGCTATGCGTTAGATTATTCATCAAAGACTGCACTAACGCCCTGCGAAATACTTCACAATCTTCTTCCGTCACTCCTGTTTTCGTTGCGGCAAATTTATTTATCGTTCCACTATGCGCAACCATTGCATAATGCGCTTTATACATCTTGCCAAATGTCGAATTATCATCATTCATAATCGTTACAATGGAATTTGATTTCACTAAATCGACGGGATGAAGTGAGTACCCCCAAGTTAATTGCACCGGGCCAGTGAATGTCTTCGTAATATTACTTTTCACCGCCATTGCACTACCAAATAAACGAATATCAATCATATTCTCCAAAATACATTTTGTTTGTTCCTCTTCGGTTGATGTTTTAGACAAGTCATGATCTTTCATCACTTCTTCAAACATCTTGTCCATTGTCACTTTTTTATCATTCAACGTATTAACAAAAATCCCATACCCTTTATTCGCTAAAAAATCACGGACATCACGTTTCCGGCGAACATCACTCACTAACAATGTTTTTGTTTCATTATCCATCCGTGGTTTGTTTTCTTGATCCGCGTCTCCATTCGGATTCGTATTCGTCGCATCAAAAATAAATAAGAAATCACTATTATTCTTCACTACTGTCATTATTATCCGCCCCTTTATTCTTATAATTTAATACACAAAAACTGTACCCCGCTTTAATGAAAAACACATTTTCTTTCTCTGTTAATTGATTTTTCTTATCGACTTCTCCCAAGTTTCTCGTTACACAACCTTCAATTTGTTCAAAAACACCTAAAATTTTATTTTTTAACAAAATACTTTGATATTGTCTCCCTTTTGCCTGAAGTTCTAAATAGAACTCCAGCACCTCTTTATCAGTCATCCCTGAATACGTTATTTTATCAAGGATTGGTTTTGTTTTATGGTCTTGTTTATATTGTGCCCTTCCAATCAAATGCATTAATACACCCATGTAAAACAATTTTTTCTGTGCCATATTAAAATGATGTGCTGTTAAAAACTGTTCCATCTCTTGAATATACTCTGGATACTGTACCATTGGACTACCTATTTTCTCCATCATAACTACCTCCTCATTTAAAATCTTTAACTCTTGCAATACCTCAATCAAAGCCAAATACATCATGACCATTTCCGCACTATAAAAATCTTTGCCGTAATCTTTCCCATATAAAGCTTCTAAACGGTGCAAATTTTTATAATTGCGCAATTTTGCTGAATTTAGCTCACGTATCCCCTTTTCTAATGCTTCCGTTGCAAAATCAAAAATAACATTTCTCGCAATAGCTTCCCCTTTTAAAATGCCACTGTAAAAATCTAAAACCCGCCCAATATCTAATTGTTCTCCTTTAGAATTCGTCGCGACAGGAATCATCCGATAAATATTCGCTAAAGAAAAAGACGTTAAAAATTTATCAAATCGCTCTTGAAGAATCTTTTCAAATGCCTCATTTACTTCTTTAAACCGAATTCGCGATACACTTTCAATCGTTTTTACTACACTGGTTGATTTACCATCCGTCCGATAAAACACCATATGAAATTCATATAAATGAATTTTTTTACCGAGATACGTCGCCATCCCTTGGCAGTCAAATTCGTTAATTAAGTCTTTGACTGCTTGATCAAGTTCCTTATGATTAAATACGGCATCAATATTAGCTTTTAATGCAGGTAAAAATTTTGTCTCTAGCTTATCCGTTATTCCAGCAAATAATAGCACGCAATCTTCACCGGCTATCCGGATTTTGTAGTCCCGCATCACAGCCTTTTCACCAAACAATATCTTTTCATAACAAGCTTTACAAAGGCTATAGTTTTTCTGATGATTACTCTTATTAAACAGCGGACTATAATTGACCGTTGTCGTTACAAATACTTTCCCGATACTCGATTTACTCAATTTTGTCGAATACTCTACCGTGTTAATATCATGTTTACTTTTCCCACACAAATGACAAACTGCTATACTTCCGCTACTCTCCCCTTGCAACGATTCAGTAATCGCTGTTAAATAACCTTCATCCTGCGAAATGCAAATAGTTTCACCATCTTTTATAATCTGCGGAATCACCAATACAAATTTTCCATTGCTTTCATCTTCTAAGCAAAAATTAATAAACTTATCCGGACTGACTTTATCGCCGTTGATATATAGCCCTTTATCAGCCTTATCACGTTTGACTTCAAACTCCACTTCGCCCAACGCTTCACGAAACTGAATCGTTGCTTCACAAATTCCTTTTTCATCAAACAGCTGACTCTCTTGACATTCTTTAAGTAACTCTTTTAATTTGCCATCACCAATAAATTCATAAAGATTTTGCATAATTCCCTTTGACTTGCCCAGCCAAAAATTCAGCATACTCCCCGCATCACGAACAACATATGTCTGCTTAGCAGCAGCAGGATTGTTACCGAAATAATGGTATTTTTGTTCATCAACCATATCTCCGCTATACGGCACTGCATCAAAAAAGATTTTCTTTTGATCTAAATCAAAATTCATAAAAATATTCAACAAATCTTTTTTTCGATCTTTTGCCATAATCGAAGCTGGTTTGATGAGTGCCGAAAATAAATTTTCAGCACCCTCACCACACATATTGCTCAACAATTTTGGTATGTCCATGATTATCCACCACCTTTACTAGATTGCAGAAGAAGGCATTAATGCACACACGTATGCATTAATGCCTTCTTGCTATTTCGATACAACCAAATCCCTGTGAATTTTTACTGCCTAGCCCACATTCAATAGCAGTTTGCAACAAATTTTTCGGACCAGATAATTTTAACCGCCCCGAATAGCCTTTAATAATAATATTTTTATAGCGAACAATATTCATTTTCCCCATACCAATTGGTGTAACCAAAACATCACCTACTTGGAACTCCCTTGAAGAATTTAAAATCGCCTGACATTTCTTGATAAGGTTATTTGTAATCATCTCATTGTATTCCGGGTCACGCGGTGCAAAATAGGCAGTATACTTCCGCCCATCCATGCGAAGCAACGTCGAATACACAGTAATCGGTGACAAAGTCTTTACGATAATTTCATCTTGTGTAATCTCTTCATCATAAACGTCCACACGTTCCACAATTAAATCATTACTACCCAATCTCACACTAGGGCTTAAAAGCATCCCATTTGCCAATTCTTCTATAAAATAATTCAGCGGTGAAGTAATCACAAGCTGAACCATTCCACTATAAAGAATCCTCTGTCTGGCAGGAAATAATGAAAAATTGCCCATAAGACGAGAAAAACAAAATAATTTAAACGTCCGCCCATTCACAACAAAGCCTTCATCATGTAAAAAAGTCGCCAGTTCTTTACTAATTGAACTATAAATCCAACTCTGAATAATATGATTATGGTCAATTGGCAAGTCAATGCTATTTTCCGCTTTTAAAGTAATCACCATTCTCATAAAAAATACGCCCCTATAAAATCATCTTATGAAAACGTAAATTCGACATATTTACAAATATATCCTTCTATTTCCACAAATATTTTATTTTTGTTTGAACTCTACAACCAATTTATAAAATTGCTATCAATCTGTGGAAAAATAGGTTTCAATTCCTTATAGGTAAGCTACTAACTTTTTATCATCTTGCCCCACTGAAAAATATGCACCTATACCATCTAAGTCAATCTTGTCCTTTTCATCAGCACTAATTTGCATTTTATAATTTAAAGCAGCGCTACCATCTCCTTGTACCATCGGAAGCAACCATTTTTTTGAACGAGCAATTTCCAATAATAATTTTTTTTCATCTTTTCCTGACAGTATCCCACTAAACCGCTCCGGAGCGAGATACCATAATAAGAATCTATCTAATTTGGGTTTTACCTCTGTTGCCCGTAACGTTGCCTGAGGTTGCTCCGCTTGAAAATGAATAAGCGGGGTTAGTTGACGTAATTTAACTTCATACTTCCATGAACTCATACTTCATCCTCCTTCATCTCACCTGTTTTCTATCCGCTTCGATATGATATATTACAAAATTATCGTTTAAATTAACATTTAATAATAAATTCTACATTTGCCTTGTTTTTCCTATGTGATAATACATAAATTGTTTAACTATTGCATACTATATAATTCATTAAGGAGATACCTATTTTATCTTTGAAACAAAAAAATCATCAAGGTTTAGCATTTTTATAGTGCTAGAACTTGATGATTTTTGTTCTTTACTTTACCAATCTAAGATAATCTTTTTGACCTTCTATTACTTGCTCTGCGATAAATTTAATAAATAGATTTGGATTTTTATGTCCCTGCTCTAAGGCTCTAATATAATCAACTTTTACAATTGGAGAAATACATACGATTGGATACCCATATTGCAAGAAAATCAAATTCATAAGCGTCCTACATAATCGTCCGTTCCCATCAATAAATGGATGTATATATACTAATTCCTGATGAAATCTTGCTGCATACTCAACAGGATGTATAGTATCTTTGATTTCAGTCATTTTCAATATAAACTCTTTCATTTTTAAAGCAATCTCACTAGCAGTTGCTACGCTGTATTCTGAGCCACTAATATATACTTGTTTTTTTCTATAAACACCAGCATTTTTTATATCGATAGGCGCGTACAATACTTTATGTAATCGCTTTATTGACTGCTCTGTTAATTCTTTTTTATCATTAATCATATGTATCATCTCATCAAAAGCTGCACCACTCCCAATTACCTCCAGATGATCTTTCATTGGCTTTCCACCAATAGTAATACCATCTTCGAGAACAACCTTCGTCTCAGATATGTCTAATGTATTGCCTTCGATAGCATTAGATGAATACACCAAACCAATTTTATAATAATCTTTTAATTCATTTAACTGTATATGATTCAGCGGTCTATAGCGATTTATTTCTAATTGCTTTTCATCTATTTTTTCGAACAATGATTACCCCTCCTTATAAAGCTTTAATAATAAAAGTATATATAATTTTACCAATTCTGTACACTTCATTCCATACAATAAAAGTTAATTATCAAAATGCAGATAACACAGAGTTTCAATTTCTCATAGATAAGCTAGTAATGTAGAAGAATAGCTGGGATATATAACTGGAGTGATGGGTTTCAATTCCTTATAGGTAAGCTAGTAATCTAACTCAACAAGTTGCTCCCAATCTCGACTTTCTCCGGTTTCAATTCCTTATAGGTAAGCTAGTAATCCGCAATTGCCTCATTCTTTTCGCGGTCAATATCGAAGTTTCAATTCCTTATAGGTAAGCTAGTAATGCATGGCTGGTCACAAGACTTTACAGACGGTCAAGCGGGTTTCAATTCCTTATAGGTAAGCTAGTAATTCTGTAAAAGCATCTCTTTCCATCACATCACTCCTTAGTTTCAATTCCTTATAGGTAAGCTAGTAATCTCACGATTCGAGACGGGACATTCATTATTGATGAGTTTCAATTCCTTATAGGTAAGCTAGTAATATACATACTAATTGATAACTGTTCTCAATAGGTATAGGGTTTCAATTCCTTATAGGTAAGCTAGTAATATTCACAGCCACCATGAACAGTATTAGGATGTGACGTGTGTTTCAATTCCTTATAGGTAAGCTAGTAATCTCAACCCTAACTTTATTAGTATCTCCATTACTAAGTTTCAATTCCTTATAGGTAAGCTAGTAATCCTAAGATGTTTAGCCAATCTTTCCACATCATTTTTTCGTTTCAATTCCTTATAGGTAAGCTAGTAATGCATTATCGACAATGCACCGGATGTAAATATCGCGGGTTTCAATTCCTTATAGGTAAGCTAGTAATTCAATTGTTGCTTTTCCTTTAGCATTATATAGAGGTTTCAATTCCTTATAGGTAAGCTAGTAATCCCTGCCTTTTTCTAATGACTCATTCTTTCTATTCAGGTTTCAATTCCTTATAGGTAAGCTAGTAATCTTCTTTAGCTTCCTTGTATCGCTGTAATTCTACTTCAGTTTCAATTCCTTATAGGTAAGCTAGTAATATAAAATTCGCAACGAACAATCAATGTGGGAAGTATGGTTTCAATTCCTTATAGGTAAGCTAGTAATGTTCAATGAACCCATCATCAACGCTCTTTGTGAGAGTTTCAATTCCTTATAGGTAAGCTAGTAATGATTGATAATGACAGCCTTACACACTCCGAATGTTTGTTTCAATTCCTTATAGGTAAGCTAGTAATATAGATTCTGCAGTAAGACATTATTTGAAGTTTTTGCGGTTTCAATTCCTTATAGGTAAGCTAGTAATGGAGATAATTGGCAATAATCTTACTAAAGGTAGCCAAAGTTTCAATTCCTTATAGGTAAGCTAGTAATCCTATTATATAATAAAAAACATGTAAAATCATACATTTTCTAGTGCATAAAGATAAAAAAGCATAAAGTTTTTTATCTTTTACTCGTCATCTATTTAAAATCGACCTAAAAAAGTCGTCGATGCCTAGTATTTTTTACACTACTGTCGGTCGACGACTTTTAATAAATGGTTTATTGTATATTTATAAAACTCTATCCCTATTTTATCTCTAAAATTCATTTTAATTCAAGAATTTCTTTACCTTATTCAATAATTTGTTTGCCAGAAATCAATTTATTGTCTAAAGATAAGGAAGTAATAAATACATCGCCATATTCGAAATACGCTGAAACTTTTTCATCATATAAAATACACTAAAGATTAAAAGAAAAATGATTAATACTCTAACTGCATTTAAAAATACTATAATCCAACTTAAATTTAATACTAATTATGTTTTCCATCGCATTATAACTAATTACCCTAGGGAGTAATAAGTTTAACCAATTTTCATTGACAACTTTTATGAACTATTCAACTTTCAAAAATTCTTCATCAATTATTGCTGATCCACGCTAATTGAAAGTAACAATTCGAGAAATTCTTAAATCTTTTCTTTTTGATAAATCAATAATTTGATTATCTAAGCACTTTACGACTGGCTCTTCATAATTATTCTTATTAAAAAAAATAACTTCTGCTTCTTGATTATTGGATAAGATAACTTTATTTAATATCAGCGTATCTTTAATACGCGAAATAAATGTCTGACATATATCCGTATCAAATTTTCCATACATTTCACGCTTAAGCAATTCTAATATAGGAAATGGATTTATTCCGCTTTCATTATATGTAGAATTGTGAAAGTTATCAGCGATTGAAAGAATCCTAGCATATGGATGAATCTGAAGTCCCTTAGTTCCTCTCGGAAAACCGGTTCCATTCATATATTCCCGATGTTGTACGATTCCCAATATGATTTCCGCAGACAACCCATTCGCCAATTTAAGCAAACCTGCAGTCTCTGAAAGATACGCACTTTTATGGGAAATTGGTTTTCTATCTACAACCAAACTTCCTATATCATGCAATAACGCTGCAACGGTTACACCTTCTATATCTTTCTTAGTCCAATTCATCTGCCTAGCGATTATACCAGAAAAATAAGCGACCATCACAGAATGCCTAGAAATGCAATCCGCTAACTTGTTATCACTAACAAGCAAATGATTCAATATTTCAAAATTGCTCGCAATAGAGGAATATATTTTTTCTGCATTGCCCCTCATTTGAGAAACCGGTATAATTCTATGCTGTTTTATAATATCAAAAGATTGTACAATATTGGTTATTATCGAATCATAGTCTTGATTAAATCTTACATATTCACTAGAAGATGGCTGATCCTCTTTTACTATAAATTGATTACTTACAAAATCTTCATTTTCAGCTTCTTCCATCTCTTCTTCATCAGAGTCAATAAATACGCTTTGAATATCCCAAGTATTCAACAAAGAAATGTGTCGATTAGTCAATGCAACTTCTTTTCCAAGAAGCACTTTCCCCGAGATAGACAAAACTTCATCTGCAAGAATATCGCCTGGTACTAAATCTTTTACTGCCACCATTTTAGCCATAATACAACTTCTCCCTTAATCCAGTAAAATCCAATAAAGATGTACTATTTTTAGTAGCTTATCTTCAATATAAAGGACACTCACTCATTATCTAATTGATATCCCTGCATTAATTATACTTTAACAGCCAATAAAAAAGAAACGACCTTAAGTCCCATATATTTATCATCTATCTTATTCTAGAAATAGAAATGATTGAATCGATCACCTTTTTAATCATTCATTTACACCCAAAAAAATAAGAAAAATGACAACAATCTATTTTAAGATTATTGTCATTTTTCGTTTTAATCATCATCAATTATAGGATCAGAGTCCCTAATAATGTGTAATTGTTCATCATTACTACTTGGGTATCGATCATCGTCATCTATATTTGGGGTATCAGCAGGTGAATCTGAACTTCCATATTTCATTACCGATTGTAAAATATCTATTGGTTCAACGCCATCATCATATGATCGGTCATACACTAAATAGTTTTGATAGAAAGGTGGAACTAAAACCTCTTCTTCCAAAGGACGTAAGGTTAACTCTCTTTCATCAGCTTCTTCCTGACATGATATGCATAAAGTAGCAGACGGCAAAACTTCGAGCCGTTCTACCGCAATAGATTTTCCACAATGATTACACTCTCCATAAGTTCCTTCTTGTATTTTATCTAACGCCATTTCTATTCTTTTTAATGCAACATTTGCATTATCTATTAGCGCTACATCTTTACTGCGTTCAAAAACCTGATCGCTTATATCTGCAGGATGATTATCATACATAGAAAGTTCTGTCGATGTATCTGCCATTGTATCTTTTAGCCCGGCTTCCTCTATTGCCGATACCGTCTTTAAAAGTTGTTCTTTTTCTGAAAGAAGCTTGCTTTCAAACACTTTTAATTTTTCTTTTGAAAATTTAGGCATTATAAAATCTCCTCTCGTGGATTTATTAATATCATCTCCGAGAGTTTTAAATAATAAAACATAAATTTCAACTAAAATATTTCCAAATTAAAAATGCCAATACTCAAAATAAATGCATGTAAAAATGTTTACATGCATTTATTTTTTATTACTCATTAAATTTTAAAAAGTAAACAATCCCATATTCTAAAATTCTATAAGTTCGGGTTTGTAATCTTCAGGCAGTTCTTCTTCTTTTAAAAATTTAAAATTATCATCATTTAAGATCGGGATAAATATTTCATAGGGAATCATAGAAAATTCACTGGCATAGTTACTAGCGCCAAACCACATATCCGATTTACTGCTCAAGTTTAGACTTCTAGCAAACTTTGTATTGTTTGAACAATCATGAACTGCTAAATCCCAGTTTTCATCAGCCGCTACTTTCATGAATTTCAAAGTTAGCTCTCTACTCCAAATTGGCGATATATAGCCATGTCTTGAAATGTACATATTTTCCCCATAATAATTGTTGATATTATTCTCATTCAAATGCAATTCCGCACAGTTGATAAAATCAAGTTTGGTTGCAAAGATCGCTTGCTTTTTATTGAAAAATGATTCGAAAAACTCAGGCGTCATTGGCGTTTCAATCCCTACATTTTTAATGTATTTTTTAGCAAGTCCAATATTTTCAATAACTTTATCCGCGCAATTAGATGCACCTAGGTTGAAACGTATCTCATCAAGCCCAGCTTCTCCTAATGCTTTCAAGGTCTCTTCTGTAGCCAAAGTTCCATTGGTGTATAAATGCTGATGAATGTTTGCCGCGGCAAATTTCTTTATCACCGAATAATACTTTTCAATTTCTATAAAGGGTTCTAAATAAACATAGGAAATTCCCGTAGGTTTTTGGTGAATGGAAAGAAGCAAATCAATATCCTTTTCGTAGAATTTTGTTCCACCAATTTCCCACATACCTTCGCCAACCGGATGAATATCGTCTAGTTCGCCATAATTGTAACAGAATTTACACTCCAAGTTACACTTGTTCGTTTTCCTAATCGCACTTAACCCAGTACCTAATAGACAAGAGCGACAGCCTTGCGGAAATTTGCTTTCATTCCCCACAAAAAGAGTTCTATTTTCTAACGTTTTTAACCCTTTAATTTGAGACATCAACTTATCATTTCTATCATCAATCGCTTCTTCAATTTGCGCAAAAGTAGCGTAAATGATTTCTTCATGTTTTACAGTAATCTCTTCATCCTCTGGTAATTGCGCAAAAAAGTCAAACCAAATCAACGCATCTTGCTTAGAAATTTTCATAATATACCGCCTATCTGCTTAATCTAATACTTCAAATTATACGTCAAATGCGTAAATATTGCACTACTCTAAAATTTCCTCCTTATAAAAAAGTAGATGAGATAAATATTTTTAAATTTTATCCCATCTACTTTTGCTACATCGTTAGCTTAAAATTATTTATTTTGCGCTCTAAGATACACGCCTATTTGGCACACTGCAAACCGCCACTTTTGTATCTTTGTCTTATCCTTCTCTCCGTATCAGGTCAAACGACAAAAAAAGGGCGATGAAGTCTTCCCACATCGCCCGTTCTATCTGAAAATACCCTATTTAGTAATTATCCTTTAGATTTTTTTAACTCAATCATAATACAAGACTGGCATACTACCTCCAAGCCAAGTTCATCAGCCAATCGAATAAGCTCAGCGTTTTCAGACCCTGGTTGCAACCAAATCTTTTTTATTCCAAGCTTAGCACACTGGCGTACAATCTTTGTACCTACACTTGGCGGTACAACAATATTTACAGCCTCCGGCACCACGGGCAAATCAGCTAATTTAGCATAGCACTTTTTCCCCAGAACTTCCTCCACTCCCCGATTTACCGGATAGACTTCAAGTCCAGCTTCTGTCATTACTTTGAAAATTTTGTACCCAAACTTTTCTTTATTCCCTGTTGCTCCTACAACTGCCCAGCTTTTAACCTGTAGCATATTTACAATCCCCATCAATTGTTGCCTCCCTATTATTTGCAGTTAATTTCACCATTATCTGCTGTTCTAGCTATTTTGTCCACAGTGACACTAGAAATATTTTTATTTTCAAATTTTTATATTCAAAAGAAAATATTTCTCATTTACTATTATAGCACCAGCGTACAATCCCCTAGTATAGCATTCTTAATTTGCTTCTTTTGGTCAATGTGGTGTCCACTAGATATATCAATTACCTCTTTCTCTTTATTATATAACTTATTTTTGTGTCCGCCAAATCGGGAAAGGGTGCAGCATTGCCTTTAAATTCATCAATAGATATAGCAGAAGAAAGGTTATTTGAATCAGGTGCAATATATTTGAATATATGTTGAACTGTAGTAGTAGATATATTAAAGCGTCTTGCAATGTCGGTTAAAGACATAAGAAAACCGTGTTCATTAACAAGTGAAGCGATAGTAGCTTTTGACATACGCTGATATCTAGAAATAAAGTTATTTAATTCAAAAAATGGTTTTAAACAATGAGTACAAAAGTAACGATGTTTACGGTAAATAAGCGAGTAATTGATGTTAAAAAGAAAAACAGATTTTACTGATTGATTACGATAACTGTGAATCCCGGTAGTAGGTTTGTTACAACGAGGACATTTATGTGAAATACCAGGAAGTGTGAGAATAAAAGTATTATCCTTTATAAGGCGAAAACTACGTTCTGGTAAATGAAGAATAGATGTGATAAAATCTAGTTTAGACATGACAACTCTCCTTAAAGTATTGGTTTGGCGATTAATATTTTATCAGGAATTTGTCATGTTTTTTAGTTCGCAAAAAAATAAATGTTGTAACCTTGATTTTCATCAAGACCACAACATTTATTATAGAGCCTAAATTATTTGATATAATTGTGTTCTGAAACATTTATGTACTCCTTATGAGATTTTGTGTGAGAATTTATTATACTAAGGTTCTTCATAAATGTTTCTTTATTTTATTCAATTGTAAAATTATTTAAGAGTTTTTGCATTTCTATAATTACCATATTCTACTTTATATTACCATACAAAAAAAGGTGCTAAGACCCTAAAAGTCTTAACACCTTTTCTTCTACCAATGATACTTTTCACCACGCATAATTTTAAAGGCGCGATAAACTTGTTCGACGAGTAGCAATCTTACCATTTGATGGGTAAATGTCATTTTTGAAAAGCTTAATTTTTCTTTTGCAGCTTGGCGGACTGCTTTGGATAAGCCAAAGGCTCCACCAATTAAAAAGGTAATATGGCTCGTTCCTTGCACTCCTAATTGCTCAATATTTCCTGCTAATTCTTCTGAGGATATATTTTTCCCAAACACATCAAGTACAACGAGATAACTTCCTTCTGGAACCTGCTTTAGTAGACGCTCACCTTCTTTGGTAAGCGTCTTTTGTTTTTCCGCTTCTGACGGATTTTCCGGCATTTTTTCTTCATCAATTTCTACAATGTTTAACTTTGCATAAGGCGTAATGCGTTTTGTAAACTCACTAATTCCAGCCGTCAAATATTTTTCTTTAATCTTGCCAGCGGCTACGATTGTTATTTTCATCTTTGTTATTCCGTTGGCATTTCTTCTAATTGAACGGATTCCGTATGTTGATTTCCTTTACGCACAAAGGTTACTTTTACTGTATCGCCAACCGCACATTCAGCAATCGCCGTTCTTAAATCAACAACGCTATTCGTTTCCGTATCATTAATTTTTAATATAATATCGCCTTTTTTAATTCCCAATTTATCTGCAGGTGAACCTAAAGTTACGTTCATGACATAAACACCAGCATTAATATTTAATTGATATCCATTCTGTGCCGCTGTCGCTTTATCAAAGACACCTACCCCAAGATATGGTCTCACTACTTTACCTTGATCAATCAATGCTTGGATAATTGGTCTTGCTGTATTGATTGGTATCGCAAGTCCAATGCCTTCCACACCACTTACAGAAATTTTCGCACTGTTAATCCCGATTACCTGCCCATCTGCATTGACTAAAGCACCTCCAGAGTTTCCTGGATTAATCGCCGCATCGGTCTGAATCAATTTAAACCGACGTTCGCCAATTTCAATAGAACGATTAAGCGCACTGATTACCCCCGTCGTTACACTTCCTTGAAACTCTAACCCCAATGGATTTCCGATTGCAATCGCGGGTTCGCCTACCATAATTCCATCAGAATCTCCAAAAGTAGCGGTTGGTAGTCCCGTTTCCTCTACTTTGACTACTGCTAAATCCGTTGCTGGATCCGTACCTACAACCTTACCATTCAACGTTCTGCCATCGGATAAAGAAACAACAATCTCTTGTGCATTTTCTACCACATGATTATTCGTTACAATATAACCATTCGCATCAAAAATAACCCCTGATCCGGTCCCTTGGTCAACGATAACTTTGCGATTGAACCAATCTCTTGCTACTGCTTTATTCGTAATACCAACAACTGCTGGAGCTACACTATGTGCCGCCCGTACGATTGGTGTATTTCTTGCATCGGATAAATCAGCAGGTGTCGGAGCAGCCAAATTGCTCGCTTCCGCTTTTTCTTTTGGTGCTTCACTTGCAAAAAATTTACTAGAACATCCCGCTAATAATGTTGCACCAAACATAATTCCAATTACTAAAGTAAGTATATAAGGTCTAAATTTTTTCCATTGATTCATTCCTATCCAACTCCTTCACTTCGCAAATTATACCCATCATCTAAACTCACCGTTTCATCCGGTTTTGTTACTTTAATATCCATATTTGCTATTAAATCGCAGCCTTGTTTACTTACTATCTTGCAGATTGTATCATATGCTAAATCTGGTTTATTATTTTCATCACTCAAGTGCGCTAATAACACTTTGCACTGCTTTTTCTTGCGCATCTTCACCAATGCCCACGCCGCATCTTGATTGGATAAATGACCGCGGTTACTTAAAATTCGCTGTTTAAGTGTTTGTGGATACGCTGGATTTTGCTGCAATAAATCTACATCATGATTCGCCTCTAGCACAACCACATCAGAATCATCTAAAGCTTTTTGTACCCCAGTTGTAACGAAACCTAAGTCCGTTGCTACTGTACACTTTAATCCTTGGCGATACAAAGAATATCCGACTGGATCAGCCGCATCATGGGAGATGCTAAATGATTCAATCCGAATATCACCAATCGCCAGACAATCGACAATTGCATTACAACAATGATCTGCCAATAAATCCCGGCAATACATCTGGCGAAATGTATTCGCTCGCGAATAAATTGGTAATTGATATTTTTTCGTCAACGTAACCAATCCATTAATATGATCGCGATGCTCATGTGTAATTAAAATGCCTTGCAATTCTTCAATTGCTACGCCAATTTCAGCTAAAGATTTTTTAATTCGTCTAGCACTAATCCCTGCATCAACGAGTAACTTCGTTTCGCCCATCTGAATAAAAGTAGCATTTCCCGAACTGCCACTTGCTAATACTGAAACCCGCATAAATTATTTTCCCTCATTTACATCTAGCAATTTTTCACGTACCTCTTCACGCAAATTTAATGGTAAGGCTTTTAATAAAACTTCTTCAATCTCAAGCAATCGAGGTTGTGTATGCGCTTCAAAACGAAGCGTGAATAACGGCTGAGTCACAGAAGAGCGAATCATGCCCCATCCATCAGAAAATTCTACACGTACGCCATCAATTAAATTCACCTGATATTCTTTTAGCCTTGCTGCAATTTCAGCTAAGACTTCTTCCTTATTATCCGGTAAGTACTCTATTCTAATTTCCGTCGTTAACATATAGTTTGGTATCGCGTCTATCAATTGAGACAACTTACCATGATGCATGACATATTCACAAACCTTTGTACCAGCAAACATTCCATCATCATACCCTAGTTCACAAAAGAAAAAATGTCCGCTAAGTTCACCGGCAAATACCGCCTTTTCTTGTAAAAACTTTTCTTTGATAAACGTATGCCCTGCTCTCGCCATCAAAGGAGTTCCACCCGCAAGCGCAATCTGCTCTGGTACTACCATAGAACATTTTGCATCATATACAACTGTTCCCTTTTCTTGCTCAAGAAAATTACGCGCCAATAATACTAGAATGTCATCATTATCTACAGCTCGTCCAGTCTCATCGACAAATCCCGCTCTGTCTCCATCGCCGTCAAAAGCAATTCCAAGATCAGCTTTACATTCCTTTACCTTTTCACATAATAATCTTAAGTTTTCCGGCAATGCAGGATCTGGCGGTCGATTAGGGAAATTACCATCCGGCGTACAAAATAATTCAACGACTTCATAGCCACAAGCACGATAAAACTTCGGTGCAAAATCCGAAACTGCGCCATTGCCTGCATCAAGAACAATTTTCAACCTGCCTGGCGCGGCTTTTTTTGCCATGTCTGCAATATACGTATCGATAATATCAAATTTTTCAATACTACCATTTTTTCTAATCTCACTTTTTTTCTCATACAAATCTTTAATCGCTAAGATATCCGCTTCACGAATCGGCCGATCACCTAGCAGTAACTTAAATCCATTATAAGGTGCAGGATTATGTGATGCCGTAATCATTACCCCACCAGTAGCATTGCAATGTTTTGCTGCATAGTAAAACATTGGCGTTGCTACCGTACCAATATCAACAACTTCGCACCCTGATGCAGCCAACTCCCTGACTGCGATCTCTTTAAGACGAGGTGATGACAGCCTTACATCATTCCCTACCACAATACGCTTTCCACTCAGTTTTACACCAACTGCTTTTGCAATCTGCGTTGCAACGTCATCTGTTAAATCCTTCTCTGCAATTCCACGAATATCACATGCTTTAAAAACACTCATCTATTTAAAATCCCTTCTCAAATACATTTCAACCCAGACTAGCAATACTCTCTTTAGATAAACAAAACTTAAATCTATTTTATCCTTTTCGTAAAAACAATACAAGCACATAGGATATCGTAACTATTTTTCTAACTCTTGCATAAAATGAATTAAATACAAATAGAGGATGTGTTGTCATGTCCAAAAAACTTCGCCCCATAAATGAGCAAGAAAAAAAGACTTCTACCAAGCACAAATCAAATAATCAAAACTTTGATATAGGGAGGTTCTTTATGCCTAACGTTGAAAAAATGGCAAAATCCTTAGCTCATGAATTGAGTGACACGAGAGAAGAGTTAAATGTAAAAGCTGCATGCGCATTAAAAAATCAAGAAGTGATTATCGCTCAAAATCAAAAAATTATTGAATTACTTGGTTGTATCAGCAGCAAAATGAATCCAGCACAAATCGGTGAAGAATAATTCAGATTAGCGCCATCACGCTGTGGCACCTCCCTCCTCCAAGGGAGCATTTTATTTTTAATTGAACACACAAAATATGCGCAGAAAATACTTTTCTGCGCATATTTTGTGTTTAATCGCTATAACCTAATGTTTCACCATACATTTTGGACAAATTCCATAAAAATAAAATTGTTGTCCTGTTAATTGATAAGCGGTTTTTTCTTTAATTTTTTCAATAAAATCACTGGAATCCACTTCTTCCACATCATCTACACGTTTACATACCATACAACGAATATGCGGATGATTTTCAACGATTGCATCATAACGGAAGCTGTCTTCACCAACATTTAATACCTGAACTAAACCGATTTCTTTTAGTATTTCAATCGTTTTATAAACAGTTGCCAAACTCATCGTTGGATAATACTCCTGTAATTGATTAAAAATCATTTCGGCACTCGGATGTTCTTTGGTCTTCGCCAATACATCGTAAATTGCCAATCTTTGTGGTGTAACTTTAAAACCTTTTTCTCTTAGTAAATTCGTAACACTTTGTTCATCCATTCTATTTTCCTCCTCTCTATCGATTTACTGCATTTATCAAGTTTAATATCATCTAATATATTTTCCTTAATAACAAAAATTATCGTTTATTTTTATCTGCTTATATCATAACTGAAACATTCATTTTTTGTCAATATGTACATTTGTCTAATTCACAAAAACCCTTACATTTTTAATGTAAGGGTTTTTGTGAATTAGTTGCTTTGCGACATAAATTTTGATTTTGCTTGATTAACAGCTTCTGGTTTTGCCTGTTGTGTTTGATAATAACCTTTTTGCTCCATAATATCGTAGATTTGTTTTTGCTGGCAATATACATCACCTAGCACAGTCATGTAATCGCGACGGAGTTGATCGTCACTTGCTTCTAAAATACATGTATTTATCCCATTTGCCATTAATTTTGTTTCATTTAATGCTATCTGCAATACATTTTGTTCAGAAAACTGATCTGCCTCACCATTCATTTTGCTTGGCATTCTTACACCTCCACATTATTGAATATTTTGTCCTGCATTCAAATGCTTGCTAATCATCTGTGCATTTTGACTATTTTTCTGTGAAATTTGTTGAAATAATTGTTTTGTTTGCGCATCCTGCAATGAGTTAGCCAAGTTGTTCATACTATCAGATGAACTTTGTGCTGCATTTAAAAAATCTTCCATTAAAAGCAACTCTTTTTCTGTTAACATTTTACCCCTCCTTTCCTGCATCATTATTTTGTACACATCAAGTAAAATCATACACAAAACATTGTGCATTTTTTACAAAGAAGATTTTTCTTATCAATGATTCAGTCCTCATTTTATTTTTAAATTATGCTATAATACTCCTA
The DNA here is from genome assembly GCF_030273445.1 of Selenobaculum gibii. Classification (NCBI taxonomy): domain Bacteria; kingdom Bacillati; phylum Bacillota; class Negativicutes; order Selenomonadales; family Sporomusaceae; genus Anaerosinus; species Anaerosinus gibii. The sequence continues at coordinate 445,940 of NZ_CP120678.1, read as the reverse complement.
TTAAAAGAAAAGTTGGTGACTATATGATTTTAGCAGAAATCCCTAATTTTATTGCTCGTGAACTAAATGTTAAACCAGTTCAAGTAAATGCGACAATAAAATTGCTCGACGAGGGAAATACAGTTCCTTTTATTTCTAGATATCGCAAAGAGGTTACTGGTGAATTAGACGAAGAAAAAGTTCGCTCTATTGAAGAGCGTGTGCAATATCTCCGTAATCTAATCAAACGCCAGGAAGATATCATCGTCAGTATTCAGGAACAAGAAAAACTTACCCCTGAATTAAAAACAGCGATTGAGAAAACGACGAAATTACAAGAGTTAGAAGATCTCTATTTACCTTATAAACCCAAAAAACGGACCCGTGCACAAATTGCTCGCGAAAAAGGTCTTGAACCACTCGCTGAGCTTATCCTTTTGCAGAAGATAGTTGAGGGCAATCCTTTGGATTATGCTGTACAATATATCAATGAAGAAAAAGAAATTCATACCGCTGAAGATGCATTAAGCGGCGCTATGGATATCATCGCTGAAACAGTGTGCGAACAAGCAAAAATCCGCGCAATGCTTCGCCGCCAATTATGGCAATACGGGCAAATCTCTACAACACTTGTTACAGATAACGAGGAAAGCAAAGCCTTTTTGATGTACAGTGAATATAGTGAACCCGTAAATCGTTTGCCATCGCATCGCATTCTAGCGATTAATCGCGGTGAAAAAAAATCGCTGCTGAAAGTAAAATTAGCAACAAATCACGATACGAATATTGATTTAATTGCCAAACAAATCATCAGAGGTTCTTCTATTTTTGCGGACACTATTCTTGCCGCAATCACAGATGGATATAAACGATTACTATTTCCTGCACTTGAACGTGAAATTCGTACACAGTTAACTGAAAACGCAGAAAAACAAGCAATCCGTGTCTTTGGTTTGAATTTGAAACAACTTTTATTACAGCAGCCACTCGCCGGGCATACTGTACTTGGACTAGATCCAGGCTATCGAACGGGTTGTAAGCTCGCGGTAATCGGTCCAACGGGAACAGTGCTAGACCACGGGGTAATTTATGTTACTGCAAGCGATGAACAACGTAAGCAAGCCGCCGAGAAAATCCTTAACCTAATCAAAAAGCATCAGATTACCCTTATCTCGATTGGTAATGGTACAGCCTCTTATGAAACAGAAGAATTCACGGCAAAATTAATTGCAGATCACAACCTTGCCGTGCATTACTTAATTACTAATGAAGCTGGAGCTTCCGTTTACTCCGCTTCAAAACTCGCCAAAGAGGAATTGCCCGAATACGATGTAACAATTCGCGGAGCTGTCTCTATTGCCCGCCGTATACAAGATCCGCTGGCCGAACTTGTAAAAATTGATCCAAAATCCATTGGTGTTGGCCAATATCAACACGATGTAAATCAAAAGGAACTTACAACAACATTAACGACAGTTGTTGAATCTGCCGTAAATCATGTTGGTGTCGAGCTAAACACAGCTTCTATTGAATTATTAAAGCATGTCTCTGGCATTAACGCATCAGTTGCTAAAAATATTGTTGCTTATCGCGATGAACACCAAGCGTTTAAAAGCCGTAAAGAATTATTAAAAGTCGCGCGTCTCGGACAAGCTGCCTTTACCCAATGTGCAGGTTTTTTAAGAATTAATGGCAGTGACATGCCACTTGACCATACACCAGTTCATCCAGAATCCTACGATCTAGCTAAAGCTTTATTAACAGAACTCGGATTTTCACTTGAAGATTTAACCAATAGAAATAAACTTGCTGATTTACAGGAAAAATTACAAAATATCAACGCTGAAGAATTAGCGAAAACTTTAGATGCAGGTCTTCCAACAATTCGCGATATTATTTCCGCTCTTGCCAAACCCGGACGCGATCCTCGCGAAGATTTGCCTGCACCACTTACCCGTAAAAGTATCGTAAAGCTGACCGATTTAACTGTTGGTACAATAGTTAAAGGAACCGTTCACAACATTACTGATTTTGGTGCATTTGTCGACATTGGAATTAAGACAGCTGGATTAATTCATCGTTCCGAGCTCAGCCACAAGTACTTTAAACATCCACTTGATGTGCTTTCTGTAGGCGATATTATTGATGTTATGATTATCTCCATTGATGCGGAAAGAAACCGTATTGGACTAAGTTTAAAACAAGTAGAAGATCAAGTATCCTCAAAATAAAAGTGGACCTAATTCAGGTGGATTTTTTACTCTATTAGAGTTCCCGTCATCGGATAGAAAATAAAAAATGCTGACTTCAAATAAAAATATTATTTGAAGTCAGCATTTTTTTATTAAGCCATATATACTGCCCCAGCGGCCAATATAACCAAAGCAAAAACTGCAAATGCACCAGCCTTATTGTTTTCATCATCATGAACATAACGCGCATATCCAAGAGCCAAATTTCCGGCCATAACTAGCCAAAGAACCAAAAATAACTTATACATTATCTCCTGCTCCTCTTTCATCTACTTCTCTCCATAATAAACCAGAGCGCTTTAATTTAGAATTCACCTTAATATGAACTTCTGCATTCCTATATAAGCTCGGCCAATCATGGCTTGACCATTCTTGCCATGTTCCTACCTTCGCTCGATACTGATTGCTAATTTCAATACAATCTGCACCGAATGGCTGTGTTGCATTAAAATAGGCCTGAACACCACTTTCTATTGCCTCATTAATTTTTTTCTCAATAATCTGACGATTTTCTTTGTTCGTATAATCCATATCCGTTACAACATCTGATAACTCACAATTCGCTATAATATTAATATCAATTTTCATTTTCTCATCAACTACATCAACATCGACTTTAGGATTTTTTACATCTATACCTAAACTTATTTTTCTTTCTTCAACAAATGGATCTTCAACTGTTAATGTAGTTTGTATCCCTTTATTTAATAACACCGCGCCAAACGCTTCACTCATATTTAACTTACCAACCATTTTCCAATCACGAAAAATAGCTGAGCCAACAACAATTAATTCTGTCCCGCCTTCTCTTGGAAAATCCTCCACTCCATACTGTGGAATGGATTGATGCGGTAATGGCATCGGGGATTTCTTTTGTAAGCTATTATCAATAATGGTTCCATATCCGGTTGCAACTGCATGTGTGGGTTCCTTAATCTGCATATAAAATTGATTTACATCATTAATTAGAGAACTAGCGGCAAATTTCTGCACTCTTTTTAAACTATCTATCCATCGATATTGAAAAAGCTCAAAAGGAGCCGTATTTTTTTTCAAAGCCTCCTTTGCCTCACCTTCAATAATTAAAATTGACATTGTATTTAAATATACTTGTTCACGTAGAAACATCGTCAAATATGGATAAATTCCTTCTTTTGCAACCTCCTCACTAATAAATAAAGCAGAGGTATGGCTTAACTCAGGATTACGATTCAACGCAATCCCAAGTTGTCGAATTGCTTCTGTAATGTTAGGCGATTTTACACTGACAAGTTTTGTTTTATCTTTATTCTCTCCCCCAGAATCTCCCGTAAAAGATCTAGGCATAGCAATGCGAAAAGTAAATATATTCATATCAGGTTCATCTGACTTATCAATTCCAATGGTCAAAATAAATGATAAATCATCTACCTCTTGTCCGCCCATACAACCGCTACATAAAAAAATAACAAATAATAAACTTACTACAATAATTATCTTAGGCCTTGTCCAACACATGAGCTGTTCCTCCGACATTTCACATAATACCCAATCCCCAAAATAATAAAGCTAAACACCATAAAAGCCGTTGACCATTGATAAATAAAAAATCCACTCATTGTTAATGCGGTAATTGTTGAATCAGGCAACATCGCTATACTCGTAGTCAATAACATTGCAATCGCCATTAAAGCTTTACTATCCGTTAATTTAAAAGCTTCACAATAAATCATTACCGATAAATATTGCGTTACTACAATTGACATCAAACCTGCTGTCAACCACATCAAAATAAAAATTGAGTCCACTCGCTGCACATATTGCGATAAATTCACACACCGAACCAATTCATAAAAGAGCAACACGCGCTCTGGCGAAACAATAATTCCAAACGTCATAATCATCATGAGAATTAAAATCATCTTAAAAAAGGTTACGTATGCCATTCCATATAAAATACTTTTTTTCATTGTAGCAATATTTTGCAAATGCGGAATAATGAAAAAAATCGCCATCGAGGTTGCTCCTGTACCAATGTCTAGAAAAGAATATTTTGCTAAACTCCCCATGCCATAGCCTTGCCATGGCAATAATTGCGTAACATCGTAAGAGGAAAATAACAAAAAAAGTAAAATGATTAAAGTAATCGCCCGTACAACTAACAAAAGATATGCACAGCGTAAAATTACCTCTAACCCATAGCGCATCATAAAAAAAATAGCAACAGCAAAAATAAGTAAAACTAATTTTAAATTTCCCGTTTTTAAAGTTGTCATTAATGTATGGTCTGTAAATTCTCTAATCATCAAAACCGTAGAAAGGTGAAACAAAACTGCCCATAAAATAAAGAATATCATTCCCCCACTACGACCTAATACCCCTTGTACAAAACTAAAAAATGTGATCATTCGTCCATTACAAAATTTATCAATATAGTTTTGATAGATTTTCAAGATTGCTAATAAAAGACCTAGCAATAGCAAACCACTGCAAATTTTCAACAGCCAAGCTGAGTTTCCCACAAACCCAATAGATAAACTAGGCTCTGTGAGATAAATACTCGGAACAATCAACATTGCTACTAAGGTCATGCCTTCTACTGCACTTATTTTTCCAATGCCATAACTCACTATTCTTCCTCCTTTTGTGTAGGCTTCTCTTCTCGCCATGACTCACTTGCTGTTGATTTGCGCTGTACCCGCTCAGTATTTAATTCATCTGGACGCCATAAATCATTCTCATATGAATTAGGCACCCGTAAAATATCTGTAACTGTCGACGTTTTGGGGATGATTGGTGATAAAAATGGAACGCCTAAAGATTTTAATCCTACCATTTCTAATAAGATTAAAAGAAGTACAATACTTACGCCAACCAAGCCCATCATCGCAGCTGAAAGGAGCATTGCATATTGCGTAATTCTCACTGCAAATCCAAATCGATATTCAGGAATGACATAGGAAGCTAGTCCCGTAATTGCAACAACAACCACTAATAGCGGACTAACTAACTTTGCTGAGATTGCCGCCTGCCCAAGAATAATTGCCCCCACAATACCGATAGATCCTCCAAGCTGACCTGGTACACGTAGCGTTGCCTCCCGAATCAATTCAAAGGAAAAAATCATCATCAATAACTCTAAGACAGAAGTAAATGGAACAAACTGCCTGTAACCAGATATCGCTAAAAGAATTTCTGTTGGTATTGCTTCATAATGAAATAATACTAGCGCAATATATATACTTGGTAAAAAAAATGCTAAAAGTAAACCCGTATAGCGCAAGATACGCATAAACATAGCCGCTGGTAATCGCATTTCATAATCCTCCGGATTATGAAAAAAATCCCATAAATTAACTGGCGCAATATAAGCAAAGGGATCTCCATCTACCATAAAGGCAATTCTTCCTTGCATAAGTGCTGCAACTACACGATCAGGACGCTCAGTAGATAAATTTTCAGGAAACTGAAGTTTATTATCTGAAATCATTTGACTAAACGATCCTGCATCAAAGACATCATCACGCTTTACCCCTTTGATGCGTCGAATTAATTCTTTTTTCGCCGTTTCATTTACGATTCCATCAACATACATTACCGCACAATTTTTCGCATTTACTTTTCCTAAAGGAAATAATTCTGTTACTAGATTCGTACTTTGCAGCATAGCATGAATCAGTGCAGTATTTGGACGCAATGCTTCAGCAAACGCAGCTTGCGAACCACGTGTGGTTTTCTCAATCTCCGCTTTTCCAATCCCACGGCTTTTATATCCCTTTACATCAATTCCCAATGCCTCTTTTGAACCCTCAATAAATAAAACACAATCGCCAGCATTGATACTTTTTGTCACATCTTGATAAGTCGTTATTTTAAGCGGCTGCAAGTGTGGAATAAGATTATTTACCAATTTATCAGTTAAAGTTTCACCAATCAACCCTTCCTTTTCATATTCGAAAAGCATCAATGGTTGTAATAATGCCAAGGTTAACAATTGCTTATCAACCATACCATCAATGTAATTTAACATCATTTTAACGGGGATTTTTCCTTTTAATTCAAATTCGCGAGTTTGAATGTCTTTATTTTTTGGTAAATGGTATAGTCTTTCTATTGTCGTTTTGTTCTCAATCAAACTACTGCTGACACTAATTCTTCCCCGGTCCATATTGCCATGCTCATAGGCAAGAATAATTGGCTCTAATTCATCAGCTCGCATTTCTAACATTTCTAACCGAATTTTTAATATTTCTATATCTTCTTTTGTCCACTTTCCCGACGCACATTTTTCTTTCGCTAATTCAATAACCTCAGATAAAGATTTTATTCCATTTGTAACATCCGATAGACAATCTAAAACACTTGCTTTTGCTTTTGTTTTGTTATATGCAATCCATTGTTCTTCTTCCGTTTCTGGCAAAACAAAAGTAGTTTCTTCCGTTTTAGGTTTATATTGAATATATTCAAATATCTTTTTATATAAAGAACCTTTTTGGTTTTGTTCCACAAAAACACCTTCCTTCCAGATACTTGGAATTAGTATGACCAAATTACAGAATATTAACAAATTTTTATGCAAAAAACTTGAATTTCATCTTACCCTTTAGGCATAAAATTCAAGCTTTTCATTAGTTTACTCTCCTATATCTCCATGTTATAATAAGTTTCAAGGTATTTGTAGTGATTAATTTTCTTATGAAAATAACCAAAGTGAATACAATCCAACCTTCATTTATCTAATTTACAACTTATATTTTCATAAAAAATCGGTGCAAACTGTCTACCGGCTGCACCTTCTATATTTTTATCCGATAGTTAATCGTAACATCTAAAGAAATTAAAGTGAGGTTATTATGGATTTATTAAAAAGTACAATTGCTAAAGTTACACCTCTGAATGATTTAGCAATGGCAAAAATAAAAAAGGCTAGCCATAATTTAATTACACCTGAAGGCTGCCTTGGTTATCTTGAAACTATATTACAAAAATACGTCGGTATTACCAATGAGATTACCCCGTCAGTACCAAAAAAATGTATGGTAGTCGCTTGTGCAGATCATGGCGTCGCTGAGGAAGGTGTAAGTGCCTATCCAGTTGAAACGACAGTACAAATGACACGTAATTATTTAGTCGCTAAAGGTGCAGGTGCTAACGCAATGGCCTTGCATTGTGGTGCTGATTTAGTCGTAGTCGATGTTGGCATTGCTGCGCCTATGGAAAAAATCGAGGGACTTATTGATAGAAAAATCAATTACGGCACAAAAAACTTTACAAAAGGCCCTGCAATGACCGAAAGCGAAGCAATTCGTTCACTTGAAATTGGAATTGAAATTGCCACGCAAAAAATTGCTGAAGGCTATCGTTGTTTTTGTTTGGGGGAAATGGGCATCGCCAATACAACCTCTAGTGCAGCAATTGTCGCAGCTTTTGCTAAGCTAGCTCCCAAAAAGGCAACTGGTCGTGGAACTAATATTTCTGATGAACGATTACTAAAAAAAATCCAAGTCGTAGAAAAAGGATTAGCGGTAAATAAACCAAATTCAAATGATGGCCTAGACGTTTTGAAAAAAGTTGGTGGTTTTGAACTTGGTTGCTTGGCAGGGGTTATCCTCGGTTGTGCAGCGAACCGTGCTGCTGTTGTCATCGATGGATTTAATGCAAGTGCAGCCGCTTTAATTGCAGCGAGTCTTTGTCCACTATCTAAAAAATTCTTAATTGGCTCACACCTATCAGCTGAGCCTGCACATAGCAAAGCCCTCGAAATATTAGAATTAAAAGCATATATTGATATGCATTTTCGTTTTGGGGAAGCGACTGGAGCCGCACTTGCCATGTCAATCCTTGACGCTACGATAAAATCCTATCTGCATGAATCTAATCCTGAAAACACAACAATCGTTGATCCAGATCAGATGTTATCTGAAATATTGCCTGATCGTTATATTGCCGCTTCATTAGATAATGAAGCAATGCAAGCGTGCCAATTACATATTGATAATCTTACAAAACCGCTTGGCAGTCTTGGACATCTTGAAAAATTAGCTGTCCAGCTTGCGGGTATAACTGAAATGTCTAAACCAAAGAATTTGAAAAAAAGTATACTTCTATTTTCTACACCTAAAAATTCATTGATTTACGCCTTTGCTTCACATACAAAGGCGAATCTTACAATTGCTGATCTAGACAATAGTAAAATGAATTGCGGGCAAGCATTAGCATTAGGTATGCAAGTCGCCGATCAAGAATTTAAAAAAGGTAGCAGAATTCTTGGAATTGGTGAAAGCTTAAACCTCACTCCATATGGTCAGCAAGTGCCAAATAGATTCGCCAATAAATCCCTAGAGTCATTCACTAATATAGATAACGTGGAATTAGCGGCTATTACTGGAGCAATCATCGCTGCCGCTGCAAATAAATGTGCAATCATGCTTGACGGGCCACTTACTGCATTAGCCGCACGAATTGCTGTAAGCATGAATAAGGAAATTAATAATTACTTAATTAACGCTTCTCTTTCACCTGAACCACTTCATAAAGAAGCAATTGAATCTCTAAATCTAAATGCTTATCTTTATCTTGATTCAACGCTCTATGAAGGCTGCCAAGCAGCCCTCGGCATGACACTCCTTGATGCCTGTTTGCATATGGTCAACGATATGAAAACATTTAAACAAGCGGCTGTAGCTATTGCAAACGACGGCCCCGGAGCAAACAGACAAAGCTTAGACATATAAATTAAGCTAGGATTCCAAATAAAAATAGCAGGAAGATTTCTTCCTGCTATTTTTATTTACACAATATAGCATCGATTAACATATCACTTCTCTCTGCAAAATTCATCATGTCTATTTTTAATTTTTCCATTAACTCTGCATCACCGCGCAACAAAGATATGTTGAGCTCTGCCAAAAGCACTGCACCTTGCAATGCCGTATTGCAGCTCATCGCACCAAAGGTCGCATCACAAACAACATTTTGGTGCAATTTATCCTTCATTTGTTTTGCGACCACTAATGCATCTATACAAGCCTGTGCAATCTCAAACGGTATATGTACCGCTTCTAACAAAATTTCATTCCATTCTTCTTGACTTCCATCTGGTCCAACTCTCGTTAACGCAGGAAGAGCTCTTGCTAAGACTTCCGCATCTGCATTAATTAAATTTTCCAATTCTTGATGTAGTCGAGTCAGCTCATCTAATGCCCCTGAAAATTCAGTTTCTGTTAAAGATACTTTCGATACTTTGACTGCCATTTCTAATAAGCATACACCATTAAGCCCCGTCATTGCCGCTCCGCTTCCACCACCTGGAGCTTCTTTCCCAGCCATTTTTGTAAAAAAATCATGGATAGAAAGTTCCGTCAACATATTCACTCCTCCTATCTATCTCTATTGTATGACCAAAAATAAAATACTTTCCATTATAAAAATTTTATTTTCCAAAAATTCATTAGAAGAATAGGGATGTCGCTACAATGCAACATCCCTATCTTATTATTCAACGCTAATCAATAAATGATAATGTGGCTGTCCACCAGCATAAATCTCAACTTCTAAATCTGGAAAAATATCTTCTAACATTTCAGCAAAAGCTTCTGCATCCTCTGTCTTAATATTTTTTCCATAATATAAACTGACAACTTCACATTCGTCATCAGAAATTTTTTTAACGGTGTCTACAATCACTTTATTAATATTATCACCATATAATTTTACTTTACCACCAATTACACCAAGATAAGCGCCTTCTTCTACTAAAACACCATCGACTTTACTATCACGAACTGCTTGTGTAATCGCCGCTTCACGTACACCTTGCATCGCTTCAGTCATATGATTTACACTTTCCATAATATCTAATGATGGATCAAACGCCATGAGCACAGATAGCCCTTGCGGAGTATTTACTGTAGGAACAATTTCAACTCGGTCCCCAAGCATTTTCTTTACTTGAGCCGCCGCCAAAACGATATTGCTGTTATTTGGTAAAATAATATATTTTTCAGCAATATTACTATTGATTGCATCAACAAATTCCTCTACTGACGGATTCATCGACTGTCCACCCGAAATAATAATCGAGGCACCTAATCCCTTCATAATCTCAGCCAGTCCTTCACCAGCAGCCACACTAATTACAGCTACCTTTAGCTCAGGTTCTTTTGCTTCTTCATCAATAACCAAACTACGATGTTGATCTGCCATATTATCCACTTTAATATCATGTAAAGAACCCCAAGAAATTCCTTGTGCCAATACTTTGCCTGGATTATCTGTATGAATATGAATTTTTAGTATTTCGCCGCCATCAGCAACAACTAGAGAATCTCCCATTTTCATTAAGACTTTTCGCGCTTCTACAGCCTTTACCGTAGAATCTTTTACCATAAACTCTGTACAATATGGACGTGTAATCTCAAAATCTTCCGCTGGCATCTTTGCTGCTGCTTTAAAACTTTTTTCAAAAGTAACCTCTGGAGCCGTCGGTAAGTCACCACCCAACCCAGCAATGCATCCTTCTAAAAAAACAATCAGCCCTTTACCACCAGCATCAACCACACCTGCAGCTTTAAGTGCTGGTAATAAGTCAGGTGTTCTTGCTAATTCACGATTTCCACCTGCGACAGCTTCTTTTAATATCTCCATAATAGGCAAATCAGCGCGTACTGCATGATGAGCACCTTTTGCAATCCCTTTTGCAACAGTCAAAATCGTCCCTTCTACAGGTTTAGATACTGAACGATATGCATATAAAACACCATATTGAAACGCTTTCCCCAGACCAGCTGAACAAACGGTATCTTTTCCTTCCAACCCACGTGCTAAACCGCGAAAAATCTGCGATAAAATAACCCCGGAATTTCCTCTCGCTCCCATAATCGCACTTGTAGCTGCTTTTTTACTCAATTCTCCAATAGAAGTTTCTGACGCTTCAGCTACAGCTCTTGCAACTGCTCCCAAGGTTCGAAGCATATTTGTTCCCGTATCGCCATCCGGTACTGGAAATACATTTAAACGATTAATATTTTCATGTTCTAATGAAAATGCATTATACGCACCTGCAATCATGCATTTAAAATCATTACCGGTAATAATCTCTTTATTTCCCGCCAATCGATTGCACTCCTTCCTATAACTTTTCCTGATATATTAGTGCTAACGCTTTTGGCCCTGTATGTGCAGCTACTACTGAACTAGTCTCCGTTAACGTAACTTTCATATATGGATATAATTCCTGTACACGTTTTTTTAATTCTAAACAATCTTCTTCAGATGCTCCAGCATGAACTACACCAACATATTCAATACGTTCACACTTTGCGATTTCATCAATCATTCGATTCATAGCACGTTTGCGTGTTCTTACTTTATCTAAAACCGAAATTTTTCCTTCGGTTAAATAAAGTACTGGTTTAATTTGCAAAATTGTACCAAGCAATGTTGCGGCACCGCCAATTCTACCACCTTTATGCAAATGTTCCAAAGAATCAGGTAAAATCATCGTATGCGTAGCTCTTACTCTATCTTTTAGACCTTGAACAATTTCTACACAATCAAGCCCCTCTGCAATCATTTGAAGTGCAGCTTCTGCTATTCCTAGCTGACCAATATCGGCAGTTTCCGAATCAATGACATGAATTTTTTTCGCATCTACACTGCGCGCCGCAGTTCGTGCCCCTTCGGCTGTACCACTGAGCGCTCCAGAAACAGTAATTACGATGACTTCTGCATCTTCATCAACAAGCTTTTGAAATAACTCTACAAACTCACCAAGTGGAGGTTGTGAAGTTTGTGGCATTGTCTTCGCTTTATCTAACTCAGCAAATAACTGCTGATATGGTAATTCATCTTCATTCCACTCTTTATCGGCAACTCTAATTTTTAAAGATACTTTATGCAAGTTTTTATGTTGTTTCAATAATTCTGCTGGAATTCTCGCAGTACTATCTAAAACTACATGAATATTATTCACGACAATCCTCCTCAAAAACAACATCCCAATATATTGCTTTTTCAATTTATCAGCCTTCAAACCCAAAGGCCTACTATCTCTTTTTTTATTTTTCAGTTGAAAGTATAAACTTCCAGTTAAACATTCATATTTATATTGTACTAAATTTCCACAGCAAAATACAGTATAAAACAATAAAATCAAAATCAATTACTAATAATATTATATATTTTGCTAAAAATCAAAGGAATAATCACACAAATTCTCGAAATAATCCATTGTTACCTGATAACCAGAACTCAAATAGAGTAAAAATTCCACTTGAGTCAACTCTTACTTTATTTTTTACTTTAGATAAAGGAGCTCACCTATGAATAAAAATCTATTATTTTCACTAGATATTGGAACACGAAGTGTCATTGGCATCGTAGCCGAAAAAATCGGTAAAGATATAAAAATTATTGCAGCAGAACGTAAAGAACATAATACCAGAGCAATGCTAGATGGTCAAATTCACGATGTCCCCGAAGTTGCTGCAATACTAGAAGAAGTAAAATTAAAACTTGAAGATCGCGTTGGAACACTAAATCATGCTGCGGTTGCAGCAGCAGGGCGTGCACTCTATACGATTACTGCCGAAGCAGAAATGGAAATATCAGAAATCATCACTCCAGAAAATGAACGCACCTTAGAACTTTCCGCCATTCAAGCCGCACAAAAAAAACTTGCTACTTCTAATACAGTAGACGATCCGACATTATATTATTGTGTCGGCTATAGCACCATAACCTATAAGCTTGATAACGTTCCTTTAAAAACATTAGTAGGACAACGCGGGAAAAAAGCACATATAGAAGTAATTGCAACGTTTTTGCCTCGCCAAGTTATCGACTCAATGCAATCGGCACTAATAGCGGCCAATTTAGAGATGTCAGCATTAACCTTAGAACCAATTGCTGCGATTAACGTATTAATCCCACCAACAATGCGCCATTTAAATCTAGTTCTCGTAGATATTGGTGCAGGCACCTCCGACGTTGCGATAACAAAAAATGGTACGATTATTGGTTACGGCATGGTTCCACTTGCCGGAGATGAAATTACAGAAGCACTTTCGCAAGCGTATCTCTTAGATTTCAATGTCGCCGAAAGAATTAAACGCGAATTAACTATGCAAAAAACATCCACGGAAACTACAATCACTTTTTCAGATATTCTTGGAATTGAATACAATTTGTCACCTACGGAAATCGTTGAACAAGTTAAGCCGAATGTCGGTGAACTGGCACAGGCTATTGCCAACCAAATCATTGCATTAAATAAAGAATCACCCCAAGCTGTATTATTAGTTGGTGGTGGGTCCTTAACCCCGCTTTTACCAGAAATGCTCGCACAAGCGTTAGAAATTCCTGCCCCAAGAGTTGCCGTACGGCGACCCGATACAATTCATGGAATGGAGTTTCCCGATGAGTTAAAACAGCCGGATAACGTAACCCCACTTGGGATTTTAAAAGTAGCAGCTTCTCAAAGTTTGCATTTTATTACAGTACATGTAAACAATACCCCTTATCGTCTATTTAATATTGGAAAACTAACCCTCTCAGATGCATTACTTGCTGCTGGCATTGGCCTAAAAGACTTAAATGGTAAACCCGGTCTTGCGATTACCGTTACTATCAATAAACAAACAAAATTTATTCCTGGCACAATGGGAACAGCAGCTGAATTACTTTTAAATAACGAGAAAACAACATTAGATACGGAAATTAAAGATGGGGATAAAATATCTGTAGTGTGCGGAATTAATGGTAAAGCACCTACTGTGTATTTAAAAGATGTCGTAGAACCAGCAGAAGATATGAGCGTTTTGATTAATAATGAAAATTACACTGTATCACCAATTCTCTTAGTAAATGATAAACCTGCCAAATTAGATCAGCAATTAAAAGACCGTGATATCGTTACCTATCGCAATTTGAAAAATTTGGGTGAAATACTTGTAAGCGTAGGTTATTCTCCGCAACCCCATCGATTTACCTATACAGTAAATGGGGTTAAAACTCAACATAGCGTATCGACGACGATACTCGTAAATGATGAGCCGGCAACAGTATCACATCCAATTGAACCAAATGATGAAATTACTTTAATCGAACCGAAAGTCCCCCAATTAGGTAAAGTCCTTCAACTCGAAACGATTGATAAGGGAATCTACATATATTTTAATAAGAAAAAACATTTTATTCCAACGAGTCATTATACCATAAAAATGAATGGAAATAATGCACTTCTCGATGACGTTGCAAAAGATGGCGCTGAAATTACTTATGAGCTAATAGATAAAGGGACGCCAATACTTAGCGACATTTTATTCACTGTCGGCTATAAAGCACCTAGCGCCTTTAGCAAAGTCAGTGTAGAAATTTTACTCAACAATCAACCAGCCGAATATATAACACCTGTAAAAAGCGGCGATAATATCGAAGTAATTACAACCCCATTAAAAGGATAAAAGAAGCAGACTCAAAATGAGTCTGCTTCTTTTGTTAAGTTCTTTTTACTTTTTCCACGCTGCAACTTTTGCAAAAGCCACTTCACTCGCTACAATTGTTTTTTGAATATCTTCCTCTGTATGTGCACCAGACATAAATGCTGTTTCAAATTGAGACGGCGCTAAATAAATTCCTTGCTCTAACATACTATGGAAATAAATTTTATATGCTTCTTGATCAGACTGCGCCGATGTCGCATAATCATATACTTCATTTTCATTAAAGAATAAGCCAAACATTGAACCAGCTTGATGGAATTGCAATTTAAGCCCTGCTTTTTTCACCATTTCTTCCATACCCGTTGTCAACTGTTTTGTCTTAATCGTTAACCGACGACTATAGTCAGGTTGTTTATATTCAGGTTCACGAGAAATAATTTTCATCGTTGCAATTCCTGCGGTCATCGCAAGTGGATTGCCACTAAGTGTACCTGCCTGATAAATTGGTCCAGCCGGTGAAATCTGTTCCATGATATCACGTCTACCACCATAAGCCCCAACTGGAAGACCACCACCAATAATTTTGCCTAAACAAGTTAAATCAGGCGTAATCCCATAAGCCGCTTGCGCTCCGCCAAGCGCAGCTCTAAAACCACACATTACCTCATCAAAAATTAATAGCGCACCATATTTCGTGGTAATTTCACGCAATTTACGTAAATATCCTTGGCGAGGTAATACTAATCCCATATTCCCGGCAACCGGTTCAATAATGACTGCCGCAATTTCACTGCCAACCTCACTAAAAATTTTTTCTGCAGCATCAATATCGTTATATGGAATCGTCAACGTATTATTCGCAATACTAGAAGGAACACCAGGACTATCAGGTACACCAAAAGTCGCCGCACCAGAACCTGCTTTTACCAGTAAACTATCATGATGCCCGTGATAACAGCCTTCAAATTTTACAATTTTATCGCGACCAGTATAGCCTCTTGCTAAGCGAAGCGCACTCATCGTCGCTTCTGTTCCGGAGTTCACCATGCGAATCAATTCCATCGATGGCATAATCTGATTAATTAACTTTGCTAATTCCGTTTCAAGCAAAGTTGGTGCACCATAACTTGTCCCACGATCAACTGCTTCTTTTAGTGCAGCTACGACTTCATCATTAGCATGTCCAACAATCATTGGGCCCCATGAACCGATATAATCAATATATTCATTGCCATCAATATCATAAATCCTGCTGCCTTTTGCTTTCGTAATAAACGGCGGAGTGCCACCAACATTACGAAAAGAACGGACCGGACTATTTACTCCACCAGGGATATATTGTTTTGCCTCAGCAAATGCTGCTGCGGATTTTTCTAAATTTAAAGCCATCTTTCCTCAGCCTCCTATTTTTCAGCTAACCAGCGCGCTGCATCTAATGCATGGTATGTAATAATCATGTCCGCGCCGGCACGTTTCATACTCAATAATGTTTCTAGTACGATTCGCTTTTCATCAATCCAACCATTTGCAGCCGCCGCTTTCACCATTGCATATTCACCACTTACATTATATACGGCTACTGGCAAATGCGTAGTACCACGTACCTGACGAACGATATCAAGGTATGATAACGCTGGTTTAACCATAATAATATCTGCACCTTCTGCCGTATCAAGTGCTACTTCTTTTAACGCTTCACGCGAATTTGCCGGATCCATTTGGTAAGAACGACGATCACCAAATTGCGGTGTACTATGCGCTGCATCTCTAAACGGTCCATAATAAGCCGAAGCATATTTTACCGCATAAGACATAATCGATACATTTTGGTACCCTGATTCATCAAGAGCCTGACGAATTGCTGCAACCCTGCCATCCATCATATCAGATGGCGCAACCATATCCGCACCAGCCTTAGCTTGACTTACTGCAACCTTCGCCAATAGCTTCAAGGTTTCATCATTATCCACATATTGTCCGCATAACTGTCCGCAATGACCATGACTTGTATACTGACATAAACAAACATCGCCAATAATCACAAGCTCTGGAAATTTTTCTTTGATTGCTTTTATCGCCTGTTGCACAGGACTTGTCATGTCCCACGCACTTGAACCTATTTCATCTTTATATGCTGGCAATCCAAACACCTCAACTGATGGAATGCCAAGGCTTACGACTTCCTCTGCTACCTTTAGCGCTTCATCCACTGATAAATGATAGCAACCTGGCAAAGAGGAAATTTCTTCTTTGACTTTTTCCCCTGGTACAACGAAAATTGGATAAACAAAATCTTTTACTGATAAAGAAGTTTCACGAACCAAACTGCGAACCCCTTCCGAAATACGCATTCGACGCGGTCTCAATGTCTGTTTCATTTACGTCATCCCCTATATAGAAATTTTAAATTTATATCTAAAAACCTTCATCTAAAAAATTATACCCAGTAATCCATAGAAATGCAATAATCCTAGTGAAATACCCTATGACCATCGTTTAGTCATAGGGTATTTATTATATTTTGAACATTTTTTTAATGGATTCAACAAGCCCAGAAATTGTATATTCTTCGGCAACAATCGTTGGTGTAATTTTATGATCTTCACAAGTCAGCATTGTAATTGGGCCAATACAAGCTGTCTTTACACTAGAAATCATTTTCGCACCATCTTCACCTAAAATATCAAGTAAATTTGTTACGGTAGAAGAACTTGTAAACGTAACTAAATCTATTTCATTATTTACAAACATTGCTTTTAACGCGTCTTTGTCTACATCACCGCTTACCGTTTGATAAGCAGTTACGACATCAACTATCGCTCCAAGTTCACGTAATTTTTGCGGCAAAATTTCTCTGGCAACTTTTGCGCGAGGAATCAAAATTTTATCGCCCGGTTTTACCATATCCTGCATAAGTTCAACGATGCCTTCGGCACGGAACTCCACTGGAATCAAATCAGCTAAAACACCATAACTGCGTAAAGCATTTGCCGTAGAAACTCCAATGGCTGCTACTTTACCTCGAATCGCTCTAGCATCTAGCTGCTTGCTATTTAAACGGTTAAAAAATCTTTCCACACCATTTGTACTCGTAAAAATGAGCCATTGATAATCGCTTAAATTCTCAATCGCCGTATCCATTGCTTCATAAGTATCAGGTTCTACAATGCGAATTGCTGGAGCTTCAATGCATCTTGCACCTAACTCTTCTAATTTGCCGGTAAGTAAGCTTGCTTGTTCGCGTGCTCTAGTAACTAATACCGTCTTACCAAACAGCGGTTTGTTATCAAACCACGCTAATTTTTCGCGTAAATTCACTACATCACCGACAATAAATATTGCAGGTGGTTTAATATCATTTAGCTTTACATCTTCCGCCGCTTTTCCGACCGTTGTAATTAATGTACGCTGATCAAGCTTAGTTCCCCAGCGAATCACTGCCGCTGGTGTATCTGCACTGCGTCCATTTTCAATCAACTTTGATGTAATATGCGGTAAATTTTCTACTCCCATTAAAAATACCAATGTGTCTACAGCTGTCGCTAACTTCTCCCAACGCATATTGGATTTTGCTTTCGTCGGATCTTCATGCCCCGTTACCACGGCAAACGACGTTGCAATGCCACGATGCGTTACTGGAATCCCTGCATATGCCGGAACTGAAATCGCCGAAGTAATCCCTGGTACGACTTCAAACGGCAAATGATTTTCTTCCAGTAATAAAGCCTCTTCGCCGCCTCTGCCAAATACAAAAGGATCTCCGCCCTTTAATCGTGTAACAATTTTGCCCTCTTTTGCTTTATCCACGAGCAATTGATTAATGTCTTCCTGCTTCATCGTATGATTGCTCGATGCTTTTCCTACATAAATAAGTTCAACATCTTTACGTGCATAAGAAAGTAAGCGATCATCCGCCAAGCGATCATAAACAATCGTATCGGCTTTCTGTATGCATTCACATGCTTTCATACTAATTAATTTATAATCTCCAGGTCCTGCACCCACTAAATAAACCATTCCAGCCATGTCTCATCCTCCTGAATCAAGTCTTACTTTATACCATACAGCCTACGCTAATCATAATTTCGCGCCCGCCACGCGCTAATAAGCTCTTCGCTAAACGTATCCCCAATATTTCTGCATCTGCAAACGATCCTCGCAATGTATCACGTACAACAACCTTGCCATCAAGGCTTGCAATCAATGCCTCTACTTGCATTTGATTTTCACCAACCACCGTTCCATAGACACCAACTGGAACTTGGCAGCCGCCTTCTACCGTACGTAAAAAAGCTCGTTCCGCTGTTGTCGTCACACGCGTTTCTTCGTCATTTAGAAAGGCTAATAAATCTAAAATAGTTTGATCATCTGCACGCGTCTCAATTGCTAATGCCCCCTGGCCAACCGCAGGTAAACAAACCTTCGTGTCAAGAATTTCTGCAATTCTTTTCTCCCAACCTAAACGCTTTAATCCCGCTGCAGCTAAAACAATAGCATCAAATTCGCCATCATCAAGTTTTTTAAGCCGCGTATCTACATTTCCTCTTAAATCAGAAATAATTAAATCCGGTCGGTATGCTAAAAGCTGTGCTTTTCTACGCAAGCTTGAAGTTCCGACTCTAGCACCTTTGGGCAATGCCTGAAGCGATGAAAAATGATTGCTCACAAGCGCATCACCAGAAGCTATGCGTTCAGTAATTGCAGCTAAAGTAAGACCTTCTGGAAGCTCTGTTGGCATATCTTTTAAACTATGCACTGCCAAATCAATCGTCCCAGATAACATTTCATTCTCTAACTCTTTTGTAAACAAACCCTTGCCACCGATTTTCGCCAACGGCACATCAAGAATCTTATCTCCCATCGTTGTGATTTGCTTTAGCTCAACCGTCAAATCCGGATACTGCTTTCTTAAACAATCGGCGATGTAATTTGCCTGCCAAAGCGCTAACTTACTGCCGCGCGTACCGATAACTACTGATTTTCTCAATTTTACGACTCTCCCCTATTGTATCTAATTTAAATAAATCGCTCATTGCTTTCATATAATACTGCTCATGTCCCGTTCCTGCAGCACTATTCATCCGCACCATCGGCTCACGCAGTAATTTACGAATAATCATCTTTGACATATTTTCAACAATCCTGCGTTCTTCAGGTGTAATATCTTCAAATTTGCTCATTGCTCGTTTCACTTCACGTTCACGAATCCGATTTGCTTTATCCGTTAAAAGAGCCATCACTGGTCGGAAAGACAAATAACGAAATTTATTTACAAGTTCAACAACTTCCTCTTCTACAATACGCTCTGCCTCTTTTGCTTCCTGCTCACGAATTTTTATATTAGAATCCACTACAGCTTCCAAATCATCAATATTATATAGTTCAACACCATTTAAATTCGCAACCTCTGGCTCAACATCACGTGGTACTGCAATATCGATAAAAATTAGCGGTCGTCCCTTACGTTTTTTCATCAACTGCGAAGTTTCCCATTTCTTCACCACATAATGTGGTGCTCCAGTAGAGGTAATTACGATATCCGTATCAAGTGCTTCAGTCATAAATTTATCAAATTCAACAGCTCGTCCATTAAATTGAGCTGCTAGTTCAACGGCTCGCTCATAACGGCGATTTGCTACCAAAACTTGATTTACACCTGCATCAGCCAAGTGTCTGGCTGTTAATTCACCCATTTGCCCAGCGCCTAGTAAAAGAACATTAACTTTCGCCAAATCTCCAATCACATTTTTTGCGAGTTCAACTGCCGCATAACTCACAGACACTGCGCTGTAGGCAATTCGCGTTTCCGTGCGAACGCGCTTACCGACAGCAATCGCACGATGAAATAACGTATTAATTACGGTACTCGCCATGCCCATTTCTCGCGCAATCGCATAACTTTTCTTTACCTGACTTAATATCTGCCCCTCACCAATGACCAGGGAATCTAAACTTGCTGCTACACGAAACAAGTGACGAATGCATTCATCATTTTCATAAAAAAATAAGTACTCATCAATATTTTCATCACTACTTGCCATATCATAAAAAAACTCTTTCAATACCGGTAATCCATCATCTGAATCATCAACAACTGCATACATTTCTGTACGATTGCACGTCGAAATAATAACAGCTTCATTAATGCCTTCATAAAGATCCATATTACGCAATCCTAATCGCACTTGATCTTCTGAAAATGAAAAACGTTCTCTTACATCAACCGGCGCGGTTTTATGATTCAGCCCTAAAACTACTAATTGCATTTTTAAATCTTGCCTCCACAATGCTAATTTCACCATTTCGCACGAATTCTAATACTTCGCGATTTATCATCTGCCGCCAAAATAACTCACGCTGACGAGACGGTATATCCATGTGTTTTAATTTTTCACGAAAAGAAGCAACTAACGTAATAAAATCCGCATAAGACTTACGACCATATGTGGATTCAAGTTCCATTCTAAGTTGCCGTGATATCTCCGGACTTTTCCCACTCGTTGATACAGTAAGCAACAAATCCCCTTGCTTTATCTGCGCAGGAACCGTAAAATCGCTCGGATAACTATCATCCACAACATTAACAAGTGCACCATTTTTTTGTGCATCTTCTCCTATCAAAGCATTTACTTGTTTATTGTCCGTTGCACAAATCACTAAAAAAGCTCCCATGATATCTTTTTTTTCATAAAATTTTTGATAATATTCAATTTTGTTTAATCTAATTAGCTCCGTTAACTCCTCAATAACATGCGGACTAACGATACGCAGCTTTGCACCTGTATCTAAAAGCGTATTGACTTTTCGCCAAGCAACACGCCCACCACCTATAACAATACATAATCGATCTTTTAAATTAAGATTGATCGGATAGGAAGCCATACTGCCACCCTTTCCCTATTAAAAAATAACATATCTATTATCATAGCGCTTTTTTAAACGTTTTTCTATCCTATTTTCAAAAAAAGTTGAATTTAATTCATAAATTTATAAAAAAGAGACTCCCTATAGCAAGTATCGCCATTAGGAGTCTCTTTTTATTCCAACGTCATAATTTTATTTTTTAGTACATATAACAAAGCCTGCGTACGATCATTGACATTAATTTTACGAAAAATATTTGTTAAATGATTCTTTACTGTTTTCTCACTAACAAATAACGTCTTCGCGATATCTTGATTGCTAAAGCCTTGCGCTATACAGCGTAAAACATCTAATTCCCGTGCCGTTAATCGCTCACTACGGCGTTCACGCCAAATTTGCTCTGCCTGTGCGCCAATATTTCCTGAACACTGCGTTACACCAAAAAGGCTTTCTGCTGCTTCAGGATATATAAACGATTCTCCATTTTTCACCATGCGAATCGCTTTAATTAAAATAGATGGTTCCACATCTTTTAATAAATATCCCGCTGCACCACTTCTCAATAACTCTATGACATAATTGTCATCATCGTGCATAGTCAAAACAATAATCTTTGTCTTTGCCTTCGCTGATTTTAACTGCCTAGCAACTTCTACACCATTTAACATCGGCATATTTAAATCTAATAATAAAATATCTGGTTCTAATATCAATGTTTTCGATAATGCCTCTTGTCCATTTATTGCTTCGTCAACAACCTCAAAATCAGGTTCTAGCTCAAGTACTTTTCGAATTCCTTGCCGCAAGAGCAAATGATCATCTGCAATCAATACCCTTATTTTCATCTCTATACCACATCCTATTTGATAATACGTGCTGTTAAGAAAATCATTACTTCTGATTCATTTTTTGTATTGTTATGATTGCTAAAAAATTTACCTAGTATCGGCAAATCGCCTAAGAATGGTATTTTACTATAGGATTTGCTTTCTTCACTGCCAATAAGCCCACCAATCACCATCGTTTCTCCATCTTTTAACCTGACTACAGTATCAGCAGAACGTTTATTAAATCGATACGCTTTCAAATCTTCTACATAAACCGGTGAACTTACTTCCGTATATACATTTGCTGTAATATATCCATCTGGGTTAATCTGCGGTGTATAACGTAAGATAATACCAGTGTCTTTATATTCAATACTAGTCGTAGATGTGTTATCATTCATTGTCACTGTTGAAATCGGAATCTGTCCACCAATATTAATAACCGCTTCTCTTCCATTCATCGTCTGTATATTGGGACGAGCTAAAATATTTGCTTTTCCATCAGTAACTAATGCATTAATCGTTGCCGAATAATAAAATTCATACGAATGTCCTTCCGGTGTACGTCCAAAACTAACTATCCCTCCAGCCAATTGTCCGTCACTAGCTCCCCATTTACGTGTAATCGTCTGTTTTGGGACTTGCGTAGAAAATTGATATTCCTTTCCACTACTATCGGTATAGCTATTAGTCAAAGTTTTATATTCCGTTTCATATTCTGGATATTGAGGCAAGGATGACCAATTCCACTCAATTCCAAGATTTTTTGATGCATCTTTATTAATTGCAACAATTTCTGCCTCTACAGATACTTGTTGATATGGAATATCAATAGATGTTAGCATTTGTGCAATTTTATTTGCCTCTTCATCCGTGCCATAAAATAATAAAGAATTTGTTGCCTTATCTATAGATAGACGATTGGTAATCCCGTTATTCACTTGAACAAGGTTTGACTCTTCCTTTGCACGATCGATTACCTTTGTCGTAGCAATACCATCAGTTCCGGAAGTTGAGACAGAGTCACTGCTCGAAGTGCTTGCAGGAGTCTTCGCATTACTTTCTGTATATCCTAAAGCTAAAGAAGCTGCCGAAATTACAGTACTTGGATTTGCATATTTCAATTGAAAAATATGCATAGAGCCGAAATTAGAGCTCATATTATCTTTCGGACCAACTAAGATAACATCCCCCGCTTTATGATAGGTAAGCCCCTTCATCTTTGTTACTAAATCTAGCGCAGAATCAAAATCAAGTGAATGAATCTGTATCGTGATATTTCCTTTTATATCGCCATCAGTCACAATATTCGCATTACCTAAACGCGCCAATGAATTAAGCACATCACGTACATCCGTATCAACTACATTTAAAGATACCTGTGGTCCAGCCTGAACTACCCCCATCAGACTAAAAACAAGAACAAAAACCAACGCAAACATTTTTTTTTGCAAAAACATCATTGTCCCACCTTTAAAGATATCGTGCCTTCCGGCCCTTCTAGAGTTACCAAATCAGAATACATACCAGCTACCTTATAAGGTCCTATATATTCTCCAACCATACATTGCTTCCGTTCCGTATTATATTCTAAAATAGCAATTGATTGGTCGGAAGTCCCAATAAGCCCTTTAGCAATTGGTTTTTCATGATTAACTGGTGCAGGATTTTGGGCTTGTTCGTTTAGAGGTGCACCACTTTTCCCCTCCGGACTCAGCATCGGCTTGACCTCCCTATATGCAACCGGTACTTCAAACGGATTGCGCTTAGGCACTTTCGTATTATCCGTGACTTCCTGCAAATTTGCTTTTTGCATATCTACCTCATGCATCGTTGTAGACGCCAACTTATTTTGACTTTTCGCATCCGTTGCTATTAAATTATTTTGCCCTACGTTAACAACTTCAACATTTTTATTTAGTAGACCCTCCACAGATAAATAAGCGAGCAAAACTACAAGAATTAAAACCAAAACTTTATGCTTTGGTTCTTTCCAAAACTCCTCAAATTTTTCTTTCATTATACTTTTCCTGCCTTTTTAAACTATACGCCTAATTCATTCTACAAAAAAAAGAAAAATCCTGTCAAAAATCAGGATTTTTCTTTTTTTTGTATTTTTTGTACTATTTAACTTTTAATTTTTGCAAGCTAGGTCCCATAATTCGTTTGTACGCTTCCACTCCAGGCTGATCAAATGCGTCTACATCTGCAAGCTCACCCTCATAAGCAATCGATATTGCTAGCATATACAGTAATTCACCCAAATGAAATGCATTCATTTTCGGCATCGTAAACGTCGCATTAAATCGATAGTCTGAAATTAGAGCCTGCGCATTTGAAGCCAAGGCAACATCAAGGGCTTGACTCATTCTAATCCCCGAAATATCTGTCAACTTCTGCGCCGATGGGAACATATCACCAATTACAGGATCAATATCCCATTCATTTACGCGAATAAACTGAATAACTTTATTCAATGCTCCTTCTTGATGTTGCTGCGTCTGCGCGTGCATATCCGTTGTTCCCACCGCTACAATCGGTGTGCGTCCATAATTTACAATCTTACCATTGCGATCATATTTTTTCCCAAGCGATTCCGCTAAAAGTTGAATATACCATTCCGACGTAGATTTTAAATAATCTGCATAAGGCATTAATACTTCTATATCCCTGCCATATTTTTCTGCCGCCAAATATTTTAGTGTTGCATTTAATAATGCAGGATTCTGCCATACGTCAGCCCTTTGACATGCTTCATCCATTGATTTCGCCCCAGCTAAAAACGCTTCAATATCAAAACCAATACAAGCACCAGTAATAAGACCTACCTCAGAAAAAATACTAAACCGTCCGCCAACACCATCCGGCACAGCAAAAGTCGGCCAATGATTTTCTTCCGCTAATTTTTTTAATAACGTTTTCTTTTCTTCATTCGGATCGGTAACAGCAACAATCTCAATATCAATATGCTCATGGTTCTTTAACGCTTCATAAACCACCATAAAATTTGACATGGTATCAAGTGTTCCACCTGATTTCGAAATGACAATCATCATTAAACAAAACTTTTTTCCTGCATGCTTGTGATATGTTTTTGCCATCCGTTCAATATTTTCAACTAATTCACTTGTCCGACGCGGGTCAATACTATTCCCACTAAAATACATCCGTGGATAACCATTGCGTTCCGCATTTGACATTCCGTTCCAAAACTCACCACAATGTATATCAAAAAGAACTTTATTTCCAAGAAAAGACCCACCAATTCCAAAGGATATTACTGCATCTACGCGATCTTTTATTGAGGCAGAGAAATCTTTGAGTTTTCGAATTATAGCGGGAGAATTTAGATTTTCTGCTTTTATATAGGGCAATTGACTAAAGAGTACCTTTTCCGGCTCTCCATCTTTTGATAAATGTCCGCGAATTACACCGGTTTTACGCATCACCTGAATCGCAGCCTGTGCGTCATTAATTTTCTCTTCTAACGACACTACATCATCTATTGTAACTTTTCCGCTTCCCACTAAATTTTCATAATCAAACGTGAATCCTGTTTCTAACACTAATTTTTTCGCATTTACACATGTCATAACAAAAATTCATCTCCAATATTACTTAATTAATGGCCCTACCGTTTTCGTTAAATAAGTTAAAAATTTATCTCTTAAATCCGGACGTTTTAATGCATATTCAACAGTGGCCTCTAAATAGCCTTGCTTATCGCCAATATCATAACGACGTCCTTTAAAGTTATATGCATAAACTTTATGATCTACTGCCAAGCGGCAAATCGCATCAGTTAACTGAATTTCATTTCCTCGTCCAGGCTCCGTTTTTTCTAAAAGCTCAAAAATTTCCGGTTCTAAAATATAACGTCCCAATACAGCCAATTGTGACGGCGCTTCTTCCACTGACGGTTTTTCAATTAAATCAATCGCTTGCCAAATATTTTGTTTTACTGCTTTTGGATTGACAATTCCATAGCTGGAAACCTTATCTTTTGCAACTTCCTGCACTCCAAGAATACTGCCATGACAATCTTTATAAACATCCATCAACTGTTTTAAACATGGAACTTCAGCATCAACGATATCATCACCAAGCATTACCGCAAACGGTTCATTGCCAACAAATTGTTTCGCACAAAGCACAGCATGTCCCAATCCCTTCGCCTCTTTCTGACGAATAAAGTGAATCGTAACTTTTGAAATATCTTCAATTAAGCCAAGCAAATCATATTTGCCTTGCTCTTTCAACTGTAATTCCAATTCGATAGAGCGATCAAAATGATCCTCTATCGAACGTTTATTTCGTCCTGTAATAATCAGAATTTCCTCAATTCCCGATTCTACTGCTTCCTCAATAATATACTGAATTGCAGGTTTATCCACAATCGGTAGCATTTCCTTCGGTTGTGCTTTTGTCGCTGGCAAGAATCTTGTTCCAAGTCCTGCCGCCGGAATAATTGCTTTACGAATCTGTTGCATTTTGCTCCCCTTTTTCTATGCCTTAATAATTTCTAATAATTCTTCTGTTTTTTCTTTTAATAACGCTTTATCTTGACGTACCTCTACATTCAAGCGCAATACTGGCTCCGTATTAGAAATCCGCACATTGAAGCGCCACTCTGGAAAATCAACGCTAAGTCCATCTACTTTTACAACTTTTCCTTCTTTTCCATACTTTTCCTCAAGCGCAGCAAGCACAGCTTTCCCATCTTTTACGGTATTATTAATCTCACCGCTAATTGGATAACGTTCCATACGTTCTGCCATTAAAGAAGAGAGCGATTTGTTTGCTTTACACATCAATTCTACAACCAGCAACCAGGTAATCATTCCACTATCACAATAAGAAAAATCTTTAAAATAATGATGGGCTGACATTTCTCCACCATACACAGCACCTACATTGCGCATTTTTTCTTTGATAAAAGCGTGACCACTCTTACACATCACAGCTTCTCCACCAGCACCTTCTACTAGCTCAATTGTATTCCAGATCATGCGAGGATCATAAATAATCTTCGCCCCAGGATTCTTACTTAAAAAAGCCTGTGCAAGGAATCCAACCATATAGTAACCTTCAATAAATCCGCCCTTTTCATCAAATAAGAAACAACGATCAAAGTCACCATCCCACGCAATTCCCACATCTGCATGATGCTTGCGAACCACTTTCGCCGTAGCTTCACGATTTTCAAATAAAATAGGATTTGGTACACCATTTGGGAAGTTTCCATCCGGTTCATTGTATATTTTTATAAACTCAAATGGTAAGACTTTTTCCAATCGGTCTAATACAGGCCCTGCGGCGCCATTTCCCGCATTTACAACCACCTTTAAAGGTTTCAATGATTTTAGATCCACATAGGTAAGTAAATGCTCTATGTAATCATCCATAATATCAACGTAAGCAATCTTTCCAAAGGCAACACCCTCTGTAGATTTAAAGCTACCTGCTATCGCCATATTCTCAATATCTTTCAATCCTGTATCAGCACTAATCGGACGGGCTTCCTCACGAACCAATTTCATCCCATTATAATCCTTTGGATTATGACTTGCCGTTATCATAATACCGCCATCTAATTTTAGATGTGCAGTTGCAAAATAAATCATTTCAGTGCCACACATACCAATATCGACAACATCACAACCAGCTTCAGTAAGTCCAAGTACCAACGCATTGCGAATATCTTTTCCAGATAAACGGATATCATGCCCAACAGCTACTTTCTTCGCATTAAACAAATCTACGTAAGAGCGTCCTATACGATAAGCAAGTTCTTCATTTACTTCTTCTGGAAACTTCCCTCGAATATCATAAGCTTTAAATGCAGTTCGTTTTAATTCCATACAAATCAACTCCATATCTTTCCATCATATTTTTATATTGTTTGAGTAGCTAAAAAGTAACTACCTGATCAATCTATGATATAAAGTAAAAATTTATGTCTATTATTTTTAGACTCAATATTGATTATTTTAATAATATTAAATATTCTTTCTAAACTTCCAAAAGTCCTGTATAAATTGCATCAATATTTACAAATATTCCAAAGATAACGTATTTTTCTTTTAGTAGTATACTATCCATTCAGCAATTCGCGCTTCTTATCCCTCCTGCACTAAAATTACATGATAATCTGTAATTCCTCTTGCAATCGCCCTCGCAAATTCATTTCGTTTTACAAGTAAAAATTTTTCATCTTCTTCATTGGTTATAAATGCCGTTTCAACAAGAACAGCTATACAATTTGTCTGCTTCAATACATAAAAAGTAGCAGATTCTTTTATCCCTCGATCTAAAGTTTCCAATGAATTTACAATTTGTTTTTGAATACATTGAGCCACAATAGCTCCTTTAGGACTAAAATAATAAACCTCTGTACCACGAGCATTCCGATTTGCTGCACCATTACAATGAATCGCCACAAATAGGTCCGCCTCAAAATCATTGCTTTCCTTCACCACCTGACTTAGGTCATTTTCCTGCACTTCTAGGACTTCATATCCAACTGCACGTAAATATCCGGCCACAGCTGCCATTAACTCCCTCGTTATCTCTGCCTCTTGGCTAATCCGCCCAAGTGCACCACAATCTCGGCCTGGGCAATGCCCACCATTAATCACAATTCTCATCACAACTCTCTCCTTCAATTTTATTTAATGCTATACATTATGAAAAGCGCTATTCTTCAATGCAAAAAAAATAAAATGTTGTTAATGTAAAATCAACAACATTTTATAAAACAAATCCACACTTATTTACTTTTTACAAAATAATCGTAGGTCCGCCTTAGACCTTCTTGTAAGTTTATCATCGGCCTCCAATTTAAGTTAGTAACTATTTTTGAATTATCTAATACTGAACGATAAATATCACCTTCACGACGCTCACCATATTGTCGATCAATAGTTTTTCCCGATGCACTTTCCAATAAATCTACCAACTCACGAATACTCGTTTCACTATTCGTACTTACATTATAAATTGTATTACAATACTCAGTATTCGCAGCATACCAATTCGCTCTTGCGACATCACCAGCATAGACAAAATCGCGCGTCTGTTTACCATCACCATGAATGACAAACGATTCATCTTTTGCAATCTTTTTCGTGAAAATGCTGATTACGCCACCTTCACCGCCATCCCCTTGACGTTCTCCATATACATTTGCATAACGCAAAATCACATACTCTAATCCATATAAATCATGATAAAGTTTTAAATATTTCTCTACTGTTAATTTGCTCAATCCATAAAAAGATAATGGATTGACTGAAAATTCTTCACGAATTGGGACTTCTTCTATATCACCATATGTCGCGGCAGTCGATGAAAATACAATACGTTTTACACCTGTTTTACGACATGCTTCTAAGATATTCACTGTACCCATAATATTTACATCTGCATCATAAAAAGGATCATCGACTGAAACATTCACCATCGTTTGTCCTGCTAAATGAAGTACCACATCAAATTGGTATTTTTCAAATACATCGATCACTCTTTTATCGCGTATATCCATTTCAATCAAGCGAACATTTTCTGGAACATTTTCTCTAAGCCCTGTATGTAAATTATCTAAAACCGTAATATCACAGTTTTCTTTCTGTAAAAGTTCTATAATATGTGAACCAATAAATCCAGCTCCACCTGTAATTAATATTTTTTTCATGATAACAACCTCAATAAAATTAAATTTTTACTCTTACAGTATACCACAATTATAAGATTAAATTATGAATTTATACTGAATGATCAATACTAAAATATAATTAAAGACAAAGAAATGATATTCATAATTATTTCTTTGCCTTTTACATTTGTACAGCCCTTCGCTTCAATATATAATTCCATACCATTACAATCGCTGCCGCAAAAATTTTAGCAACCATATAATGCATGGCCAAAAACTCCACAAAACCCCACATGCAAAGCTGATTAATTCCAAGCCCTGCTAAACTCGAACCAATAAAAACAATCCCTTGCTTAACATTTTGTTTCTTTACCTTTGAAAACACCCATACTATACAAAGAAAATAGTTCAAAATGAAAGAAATTGTAAACGATAATCCAGATGAAGCTAAATAAGAAACTCCACAGTACTCAGTAAATGCATAAAGTAAAAAATAATCAATAAAAAAACATACTCCTCCAACAAATAAGAAGCGTAAAATTTCTGCTATTCTTTTGTTTTTCATATAATAACTCCCAAAAATAAAATCCTCTTACGCAAAGAGGATTAAAAATTAACCAATCTCATTATGTATTATAGATAGCAAATTTATACTGGTCAACTATTTATTTTTATAATAAATTGATGCTTTCTTATTTAAATACCTTTATTACGCTTTTCTTTTTCCAAGTACACTTTCAAAGCTTCTTTCCATTGACACATCTCATCCCCAATCGTCATTTCCAGCAGATAATTGTCTAATACTGCAAACGGCGGACGTTTTGCTGGACGCGGAAACTCTGAAGTTGATACTGGCATAACCTTAACATCTAAATTAGCTTGGCGAAAAATCTCACACGCAAAATCGTGCCAAGAACATTGCCCCTTGCACGTCGTATGATACGTCCCATATGCATCCGTATTTAATAATCTAAAAATACTCCTTGCTAATTCCGTTGTCGATGTCGGAGTGCCTATTTGATCATTTACTACTCGTAATTCTGGATTTGTTTTCGCAAGGTTTAGCATCGTCCGAACAAAATTATTTCCCTCTCCATAGAGCCAGGCTGTCCGCGTAATATAGTGACGTCCTAAAATATCTCGAACCATCTGTTCTCCAAGCTGTTTCGTCTTTCCATAAACACTCTGCGGATTTACTGTATCGTACTCACGGTAAACCTTATTTTCTAAACCATCAAAAACATAATCCGTACTTACATATACCATCCGCGCACCACATTCTAAACATCCAGCGGCAACATTTTGTGCCCCTATCACATTTACTTTATAAGCGCCATCAAAATCATTTTCAGCTTTATCTACATTCGTATAGGCTGCACAATGAATCACTGCATCTGGCTTTACCTCACGAAAAAATGACTGTGTTTCTTTTGCATTCGTAATATCTAAATTATCATAATCCGTCAAAATAAGTTCATGAGCATGACCTTGCATAGCAATCTCTCTACCAAGTTGTCCATTCGATCCTGTAACTACAATCTTCATTTTATCGCTTCTTTCTGTACATAAGTAAACAACCGACCTTCTGGTAAATCGCGTAATTGTGGATACACTTGATCTTTATCCGATAAAATTGGATTTTCTACCGGCCACTCAATTCCAATTTCAGGATCGTTCCAAAGGATTCCTCCCTCTGCTGAAGGTGTATATACATCCGTACATTTATAAGTGAAAAGCGTCGTATCGCTCAACACACAAAATCCATGCGCAAATCCTGGTGGCACCCATAACTGTTGATGATTTTCTTCCGATAACTCGACTCCCACCCATTCACCGAATGTTCTTGAACCTCGTCTAATATCTACTGCTACATCAAATACGCAACCTTTAACCACTGATACAAGTTTTCCCTGCGCATGCGGATTTTGAAAATGTAATCCGCGTAATACGTTCTTCGTTGAAAAAGATTGATTGTCTTGCACAAATTCTAAAGAAATTCCGACCTCTTTATATCTATCCCTACTCCAAGTTTCTAAAAAGAAACCGCGCGAATCCCCAAAAACTTTAGGTGTAATTAATAGTACACCTTCCAATCTCGTCTCTTCTACTTTCATCTTGCAAATCACCTACTCTTTCACCAAAGACATTAAGTACTCACCATATGCATTCTTCTTCATCGTATTTGCCAGTGTGATTAATTCTTCTTTTGTAATATAACCATTATGATAAGCAATTTCCTCTGGGCAAGAAACCATTAACCCTTGTCGTTCTTGCAGTGTTGCAATATAGTTTGATGCCTGTAATAAAGAATCATATGTACCCGTATCAAGCCAAGCATAACCGCGTCCCAAAGTCTCTACATACAGATTTTTCTGTTCTAAATATAGACGATTTAAATCCGTAATCTCAAGTTCCCCTCGCGCTGATGGGCGAATCTGTTTTGCAAGCTTCACTACATTTTTATCATAAAAATACAGACCTGTAACTGCATAATTTGATTTGGGCATTTGCGGTTTTTCTTCAATACTTATTGCCTGCTCCTTATTATCAAACCCCACAACACCATATCGCTGTGGGTCTTTCACCCAATAAGCAAAAACGGTTGCTCCACTTTCTCTTTGTACCGCTTCTTGCAGCTTCTTCGTAAATCCATAGCCGTAAAAGATGTTATCCCCTAATACTAAAGCACACCCTTCATCGCCAATGAAGTCCTCACCAATCAAAAAAGCCTGTACCAAGCCATCAGGACTCGGCTGAACTTCATAAGATAATTGAATTCCCCACTGACTCCCATCCTTTAATAAAGTTTGAAACGTACGACAATCTTCAGGAGTCGTAATAATCAAAATATCACGAATTCCCGCTAACATCAAAGTCGTCAATGGATAATAGATCATAGGTTTATCATAAACGGGAACTAACTGCTTACTTATGCCCTTTGTAATTGGATAAAGGCGCGTGCCAGATCCACCTGCTAAAATAATGCCTTTACGAATTGCCATAATAGCTTCCTCCTATTCTACAAGTCCAAGTCGTTCACATTGATAACTACCATCTAGCACCCGATTACACCAATCTCTATTTTCCAAATACCAATCTACCGTTCTAACAATTCCTGTATCAAAAGTTTCTTTGGGTACCCATCCAAGCTCTTTTTCTATTTTAGACGCATCAATCGCATAACGTAAATCATGTCCTGGACGGTCTTTTACAAATACAATCTGCTCACGATATGATTTTCCATTTTCCTTTGGTACTCTCCCATCTAAAATATCGCATAAAGTTTCAACAATACACAAGTTCGTTTTTTCATTATGTCCACCAATATTATATTTTTCTCCTATTTTCCCCTGCGTTAATACTTGCCAAATTGCCTCACAATGATCTTTTACATATAACCAGTCTCGTACATTTAATCCATTTCCATAGATAGGCAAATCTTTTCCTTCTAAGGCGTTGAGTAAAATCAAGGGAATTAACTTTTCAGGGAAATGATAAGGACCATAATTATTTGAACAATTCGTAATAATCGTAGGCAATCCATATGTATGATAATAAGAACGAACTAATAAGTCTGCCGACGCCTTTGATGCTGAATAAGGGGAGTTCGGTGCATAAGCAGTTTCTTCAGTAAAATAGCCCGTACTTCCAAGACTGCCATATACCTCATCCGTGGAAATATGAACAAAACGAAAACTATCCTTTTTCGCCCGCTCTAGTTTCAACCAATACTTTCTCGTATTTTCTAAAAGATTAAACGTTCCATTAATATTTGTTCGAATAAACTCCGCCGGCCCATCGATTGAACGATCCACATGCGACTCCGCCGCAAAATGTACAATTGCATCGGGCTCATACTTCCCAAAAAGATCCTCAACTAACGAACTGTCACAAATATCCCCCTTCACAAAAGTATATCTAGAATCATCCTCAATATCTTTAAGTGAATCCAAATTCCCCGCATAAGTCAATTTATCCAAATTAATTACCTGAACATCTTTTTGAGCTTCTAAAACTGTATGGACAAAGTTTGAGCCAATAAAACCAGCCCCACCTGTTACAATAATTGTTTTCATAGTTTCACCTTCAATCTACGTTAATCAAATCGTACAATATCATCTTCACCAATATAACTACCATTCTGCACTTCAATAATCTCTAATGGAATCTTTCCTGGATTCTCTAAACGATGTTTCACATTTTGCGGAATAAATACTGATTCATTTTCATGAATTAAGTGTACTTCCTCTCCCATGGTTACCTTTGCCGTCCCAGAAATCACAATCCAATGTTCACTGCGATGATAATGCATCTGCAAGCTTAGTTTACCGCCAGGTTTTACATGGATTTTCTTCATCCGATAACTACTACCTTCACCAAGCAAACTAGTATTCCCCCAAGAGCGATAAAGAGTAGTATGCTCATACGCTTCTTTACGATTATGACGTTTTAATTCATCAACTACATCTTTGACCTTTTGCGACTCACCCTTTTTCGCAGCCACGATGACATCATTTGTTTCCACTAACAAAATATCATCTAATCCAATACCAACAATTAATCGATCTCTTCCCATAAACAGAGAGTTTTTGCAATCCACAGCTAAACAATCACCATCTAATGAATTTCCTGCTTCATCTTTCTCCAGCACTTCATAAATCGCATCCCATGAACCGATATCATTCCAATAGCAAGTCAACGGCACCATCATAACTGATGTTGAACGTTCTGCAATTGCATAGTCAATCGATATATTTGGCATAGCGCCAAAATTTCCGATAACTTTTTCATAATCCGCTTCTAACAACTTAACAATTTCAGGTTGATACCGATTTAACTCTGCTAACATCAGACCAATAGTAAAAGCAAACATCCCTGAATTCCAATAATAATTACCAGCTTTAAGATACGCCTTAGCTAAAGCAAGTTCTGGCTTTTCTTTAAAGGAAATCACTTCATATTCATTATTATTTTTCTCTTCCGCCTCTATATATCCATAACCAGTTTCAGGCTTACTTGGCAAAATACCAAAAGTGACAAGTTTATCTCGCCGTGCTAAGGTAATAGCAAAATCTACACACTGTAAAAATTCTTTTCCCGAGCGAATCACATGATCAGCCGGCGATACAAAAATAACCTCATTGTGATTGCAATCTAATACATCCGTACAATACTTCACCGCCAAAGCAATCGCCGGCGCTGTATTTCTTCCAATTGGCTCCAAAATAACATGAGCATCCGATGCCCCGCAATCAGCAAGTTCACTCTGCACATGATAAAGATACTCTTGATTTGTAACAACAAGAATATCCTTCGCCTCTACTCTAGATAAAAACCTCGCTACAGTTTGTCCCAGCAGAGAATTTTCCCCATCTATTTTTAAAAATTGCTTTGGAAAAGAAGGACGCGATAAAGGAAATAACCTCGTACCACCCCCGCCAGCTAAAATAACAACTTTCACCTGTCGCTCAACCTCTCTAAATTTCACAAATACTTTTAATATTATCTTACCATAAAAATAAATAACTCGCACCAATACAGTACGAGTTATAAACTTAATCATGATTTACTTTTATACCATTCATACGTCCTTTTAATGCCATCTAGCAAACTAACTTTAGCTTTCCACCCAAGGCTATTTAAATAACTTACATCATTTATTTTTATTGGTGTACCATCCGGTTTGCTTGTATCAAAGACTAGCTCTCCTTTGTACCCGACAACTTGCATTATGGATTCCGCTAATTCTTTAATTGTTACCCCAACGCCAGTTCCTATATTTACGATCTTATCTTCTTCATATGTATTCATCAGATATATGCAAGCCTCTGCTAAATCATCTACAAATAAAAATTCACGAATAGGCGCACCAGTACCCCAAATCGTTACTATAGGTTCATTATTTATTTTGGCTTGATGGAATTTCCGAATCAATGCGGGAAAGACATGTGATGTTTCTAAGTCAAAATTATCATTAATCCCATAAAGATTCGTCGGCATTACAGAAATATATTTCGTTCCATATTGCTGATTATAAGCTTGGCACATTTTTATCCCTGTAATCTTTGCTAAAGCATACGCTTCATTTGTCGACTCTAAAGCTCCAGTCAATAAACTTTCCTCTTTTATCGGCTGCTCCGCCATTTTAGGATAAATGCAGGAACTACCCAAAAACAGGAGTTTTTTCACATTGTTCTTATATGCTGCATGAATAATATTAGTAGTAATCATGAGATTCTGATAAATAAACTCTGCTGGATAGGTAGAATTCGCGCCAATTCCACCAACTTTAGCTGCAGATAAAAATACATAGTCGGGCTTTTCAACCATAAAAAAAGCATTCACAGCCTCTTGATTAATTAAATCTAACTCAGCATGTGTCTTCACCACAATGTTCGTATAACCCTGTCTATGAAGTTCTCTAATTAGTGCCGATCCAACCAATCCTCGATGCCCAGCAACATATATTTTCGCTTGCTTGTCCATTGTAACACCTCTAATTATCTAGGTAAGAAACACTGTCTTATCTAAATGCTATAATCGTTTTAAGACACCTCTTAATAAATAATGCAAAAAATAATATAATGATTCCCACAAATTTAATTTTTCAATATTTCTATAAATCCTCCACGTCCAAATTGCACTTTTGAATTTATTTCCACTTAAAGAATTCGACGAAATACGATACCTAGCCAAATCTTCTTTCAACCCATAAGCTTCATATCCACTTTTTAATATCTGAAGCCATAAAATATAATCTTCATGCCTCTCACTTCGCATCATAATGTTTTTTATTTTTTCACGATCAATAACTACAGTCAAACATCCAATTATATTACCTTTTAAAAGCTCTTTATATGTAACACGCTCTTTTACATCTATAAGTTTCCCTTCATATTTATCTTTCTCCGAAAAATGCCTATACTGTGTATATGAAAATGCAATATCATTTTTCTTCATAAAAGAAATTTGCTTTTCAAGCTTTTGTGGATGCCAAATATCATCACTATCTAAAAAAGCAAGATATTGCCCATTTGCTATTTCTATCCCACGATTTCTTGCCGCAGCTACACCTAAATTTTCTTCTAACTTAAAATAGATAATGCAATATTCTTTCAAATATTGACCGATTGCTGATTTTATATCCACATTAGACGCATCATCTATAATAATTAATTCCCAATTATTATAGGTTTGATTAATTACTGACAATATACTATCTTGTATATAATCTAAATTATTATATACCGGCATAATTATAGAAATTCTTCCCAAATCAAAAGATTTGTACATTATTTTCTCCATTTTATAACTTGTTGAAGTCCTTTCCCCCTCGAGTCATCAGTTTAAAAACATAAAAAAAACTTCCTAACTTTTTATAAAAATGTCTATATCTAAATAGGAATTGTAAGCATAATAACCAGGCCCACTGTTTAGAAATTGCCGCAAATAATGCACCCTTATCAAAAAAATATTTTTCTGTATAGCCTTTAAACCAAGTAGATTCCTTTTGTTCTACAGTTCCAATTTCAACTGGAACGGCATATAGTTTCAATCCTTTTTTTAAGCACTCTACAATAAATAAGGTATCCTCTCCACAACTATATCTTGCCCCACCCCCAAATAATAATGAAAAATTGATATTCATCTTTCTAATTTTTTGAACCTTTATAGCCATACGAAATGCACCAAATTTCAAACAATTATACCATCGAACTCTATATGCTTTTCCTGTTAATTTTTCTACACGCTTTTGATTCTTAGATATCATATTAAAAAAAATAACATCAGCCATTGGATATTTTTTAAAGGAGTCTATAATTAAATTTTTATAATTGTTCACATATACACAATCATCATCTGCAACTAACGCAATATCAGCATTAGTCCTCATTAAAGCATTATTTCTACTTAAACCAACACCTTTTTCAGCAAAAGAAAAAATTTTTATTTCATAGTTATTATATTTAAAATTCTCAAGTTCATTTTCATCACTCTGGTTAATTACTAATAAATCACTATGTATATTCATTTTTTCTATAAAGCTGTTGTCATTTTTATTCATCATTGATAATAGCACTTGAAACGTCATCTTTTCACCAATATCCTATCTTTCCATCCATTCATCTTTTTTAAAAAATATACTAAACGTCTCGGTAAAATACACTCTAATTTAAATTTAAAAAGATTCTTCCTTTTTCTCACCGAAAATCTTCTCATTGAATCGATAGTACTACGTTTATATAAAATCTGTTCATATTCATGATATAGCAAATTAAAATTTGAACTATATCCACCAATATTATATTTTGCTACTATGATATCTGAAAAATGTATTATTGAGTTCTTTATTGCTAACTGAATAAATACATCAAAATCAGCAGCAATTTTATAATCACAATTAAATTTATATTTTAATAACAATGTCCGTTTTACAAACATACCTTGATGCGGAGTCATTATCCCACATAAAATGTCTTTTTTTAAAATATGTCCACCCATATTTTTCTGCAACTTTAATTTATTATCAACCGCTATTACACATCCACAGCACACATCAATTCTAGGAAATTTTAAAAGTTCTCTACAAATTTTATCAATTGCATTTACATCATAAAGTTCATCATCTGCACCAATAAAATAAATATACTCGCCTATTGCCGCATCTATTCCCTTATTCATTGCATCATAAATGCCCTTATCAGGCTCACTTTCCCAATGAGCAATCTGATCTTCATATTTTTTTATAATATCAACTGTTCCATCAGTTGATCCACCATCAATAATAATGTATTCAATATTATCATAGGTTTGATTGACTACACTAAGAATTGTTTGTTCTATTGTTTCAGCAGCATTATATGATACTGTTATAATTGTAATTTTAAGGGTTTTATCCTTGTCCATATCCGTACCTCATAACTACTAAAAAATATCTCCGTATTCAAATTTGAACTAATTATTAATCCTACTTTTTAAAATTTCTCTATATAAATCTAAATACTTCTTAATAATCACATTAATATCATATTCTTCTTCAGCCTTTTTTCTAGCTTCTATAGATAATAAATTTCTTCTTTCTTGATCTTCTATTACAAAGGCTATTCCTTGAGCTAAATCATCTGTATCAAAAGGTTTTGCTAAATATCCATTTAACTTATGAGTAATCATATCTGGCATGCCACCAATCTGAAATGCAACACAAGGAGTACCACATGCCAAAGCTTCTACAACCGTATTCGGTAAATTATCTTCTTTAGAAGGTGCAACAAACACATCTGCACAATTATATAGCAAAGTTAAACTTATATCATCATAAATATGTCCTGTATATATGGTTTGATAATCCGGAAATAATTCATATTCGGGTTTGTCAGCTCCAAATACAAGAATTTTTATTCTATAATTAGCCTCAAGTCCTATTTTTTCTTTTAGCTTTACTAATGCTTCTTTTAAGTAAAAATATCCTTTTCTTGGATCACTTGTAGATTGCATCGCACCAAACATTATAACAATATCATTATTCTTCAAACCAAATATTTCCCGAAATGTTTCCTTGCGAATCATTTTATACAAGTTTAAATCAATTCCATTTGGAATTACCTTTATTTTTTTATCTGCTAGTAATAAACTTTCTGAAGCACAGTTTCCCATCCATTTA
Organism: Selenobaculum gibii; assembly: GCF_030273445.1. NCBI lineage: Bacteria > Bacillati > Bacillota > Negativicutes > Selenomonadales > Sporomusaceae > Anaerosinus > Anaerosinus gibii. Next base: position 406,281 of record NZ_CP120678.1, on the reverse strand, counting down.
CTAGGCGTTACAACTGTAATATTACTTTTCAAATAGCTTTTTTTCTTTTTTATAAATAAAATTTTACTTAAATCAAACTTTTGAGAACTCTTTAGTTGATTACAAAGTCCGCATCCCTTTTTATATCTTAAACAATTACCAAAATAATGACATCCACCAGTAAATGCCCAAGTGTCATGTAGTGTCCACACAATAGGTTTATTCAAAGAAGCAATATCATCAATAGATATAAATGCATTATTAACCCAATGAAAATGTACAATATCAGCATCCGACCTATTTATAAAATCCACAATTTTTTTATTATCAAAAAAATTTACGCTCCAAGGAAGATCTAACTTGTTCTGATAAAAACTTTTTATACCATTATCAATTTTTGGTACCACTTTATCTCTTAACTTAACAAATTTATTCTGAGCTAAACTTTTCACAGTATAATCATCTGTTTTTTTATTTTGAACGATTAGCATAGAAGCGACCTCATTTTGTATTAATCCTTTATGAATTCTATATGCAGCTCGAGCTGCCCCACCTTCAACATCATTTGTATTTACGTGTAATATTTTCATTTTATCACCTTTTTAAAAGATAGAACTCATTGCTTTCATATAAATCCTTCTATTTGATAAATAATATGAATCTGACATTTCGAATACATTTTTACTAAATCGCAAATCAATTTTACTAAATTCATTTTGTAAGCATACATATCTTTCATTATAAAATCCATTTTTGTCACAATCATCAATGAATCCTGATATTTTTCCTTTTTTAAATTCTGTATAATCTAATATATAGTTGTTTCCGTTTAAAATAGTCTCCAATACAATAGAATGGAACCTCATTCCAATTGCATAATCTGCATCTATAAATTTATCCATAGTTTCAACTAAACTTAATGGTTTATTTTGAACAAAGATATTTTTATAATTTTTCATATGAGTTTGAAGTAAATAATTTAAATAATATCTATCATCATTGCCAATAAAAAAATAATGCATTGGCAATAACAATATACTCTTATCCCTGTTGTTCTGCACTATTTCATATAAGAAATTAATTATCCTTTTATTTACTTGATCTTTGATGCTTTTATCTTTTGAATATTCCATTGGGAATTCTCTTAAATTTACAACAATTGTATTTTTTTTTGCATTTTTACTATAAGAATTATTTATTTTATATTTCCATGCACACTCAACAGCCGGATCAAAACTTACAAATATCTTTGTTATGTCAATATTATAATTATATTTTTGCGATATATCTAATAAATTTCTTTTAGATATAGTATCTCTTAATATAATAACATCTGCCATTTTTGTAATATCTAAAACACATTGCCGAAATTCTTCACAAAATAAAGGCCCTATGCCACACCCAAAAATAATATTTTTTTTATTTTTTTTATGTGCATATCGAAAAGCGTACTTCAGCATATGTAGTTCGGGCAAATCCATCAGGGGCCCTCCAGCAATCATAACAACATCTGAAGCTTCAATTTTTAATTCTAACTCACATATATCCTTACTATTAAACAATTCAATCTCTAGTTTTCTATTTAACAATAATTCATATAATTTATAATCTTCTTTCAACATGCGTTTTGAATAAAATGGGTATAAACTACCTAAATAAATTTTATACTCATTATTTTTTTGATTTATTAAAGAAATAATTCCTGCCAAAATAGCTCTATCACCAATGGTTTCAGTTCCATACCAACCTAAAACACATATTTTCATTTTACCTCCTATATTTTTTTATCCACATTTTATTCTGATAGATAAATTTTAAAAACCTTAGTACATTTTTTAAATCTGGAGTTCCATAATAGTCATGAATACAGTTTTCGCAATACAAATCCATGATTTTCTTTTTTTCTTTTACAGCTTTAGATGAAAATAATACTTCTTTACCTCTTCTTTCTTTTAAATTTGCAAGGCAAGGGCTTTTTACTGCACAATAGTAAATATTACCTTCTCCATCTAAAGTTATGCCCTTCTCTTTCCAGTCACATCCTAGTTTTCGTTTTGAACTATGAGATAAAAAAGAAAATAATGAATAATATTTAAATTTCTCATATATGGTTTCCGCCTTAAAAATCATTGAAAATAAAAATTCAGCTGAACTTTGCTTAAAGTGCGGATCATCTATGACGCTATATTTATCCTTTAATTCTTGATTATTTAATCTATTATTTTCAATTCCTAAGCGATATTTTATTTTAAATCCTTTTCGCGCTGCAAAACTATCCAACTCCACTAAATAGTCTACATTTTGTTTTACAATAGTACAACCAATATCATATGTATCACAATACTTAGTTGAATTTTTTGCAATCTCTTGAATTGTCATCAGTGTCTTTTCAAATGATTGATTTACCCCTCTAACTTTATCATGAATTTGTCCATATCCGTCCAACGAAATAGATATATGAAAATGAACATTTTTTTCTTTACACTTCAAATAAATAGCCTCTATTTGTGTTAAAATAAAATTTGTTAAAAATCCATTAGAGATAATATTTAATGATTCTATTTTTTCCATTTTTAATATTTCTTCAATAAACATTATTAAATCCGGCTTTAAAAAAGGTTCTCCGCCATTTATTCCCACCGTACGAATATCTTTAAAAACATCATCGTTTATAACTTTTTTAAATTCCTCTAAATTCATTTCTTTTTTAGAAGATAGTTGATGAACATTGCACATTACGCACTTCGCATTACAACGATTAGTGATAGGGAATTGTAATATTTCGGGATATCGATTTTTTTTAAAACTTTTAGGAAACCACTTACTTCTTAATACAAAATTAATCAATTGCAAAACTTTATAAACTTTAGGGTGTTTTTTAAGGTGATTTTTAACTTTAAAGGTCATTAAATTTTACTCCTTAATTGCTAACATGCTGCAAAAATATCCTATCAAATTCTACTCGTTCAAACTCATCTAAAATTCCTCCGTTTGTCGCATTATATATTTTCACCTCATTATAACTCGCAATTTTATTTAAACAAGCATACTGATGAAATAATTCTGCCCTGCTTTTTACAATATCAACCTTTTTTGCTAATAAGACATTATTTTTGCTAATGTGTTTACTGTAAAATCTATTTGAAGATTCTTTAAACGCATGCTCGTATTTTTCCTTGACTAACCCTGCATCATGTTCTGTCCCTATTAAAAATATTTCTTTAAATCCCATATACATAGCGATCATAAGTACCATAATAGGTACAGACTTCACACTAGGAATAATATTTTCAATTGAATATATTTTTTTTCTATCTTGTTCAAAAATTTTTTCCAAGCATACATAGTTCACATTTTTATTTTGAAATAAATGATGTTTTTCAATTAAACACCTTTCAGATATATTAAAAAACAATTCTTTACTCGTAACCTTTTGCTCCATAGTCTTTAATCTTTCTAAAGCAACTTGTTCGTCAAATTCATCCATATAAGTAAATTGAACCGAACAATGATATTTCGGCGATATATCCGCGTAATCCCGACACAAATACCCGTCAGAAACAGAAAATACAATCTCATTTTTTAAAACTTTTAAATTTTGTTCTTTTATCGAAGGACCAGTACATAAAATGAAACAGCGCTGCCCTTTATGGACATTATTATAAACTTTATTTTTTTTTAAAATTCTCAACGTCCTAAATAAAAGAACCGGATTTTGAAACATTTTTTTTATATACGCTTTTCTGGAATATAAAAATTTAACAACCCCATATGGCAAAAAAATCAATAAAGTTTTAATTATTTTTTCTAAGAACTTTTTCAATTTCACAATTTCCTCCTTCAATAATTAATACTTTCGATAGACTACACTCATCATATTTCCCCAAAAAGCTGGTGCTCTAAATGTTATTTTTTCATTACTTTCTTTTATCTGAATTGCCTTTGCTACTATCAATATATCATTTTCAATATCAGCATATGGAGTTTCTTCATAAAAATATTTTTCTCCTACTTTTTTAAAATTTCTATATTCAAAAAAATGTGTTAAAACTTTTTCTGTGTATCCTATAAAATCCACACCAGTAACTGGTTGCGTAAATTTCTCTTTAAATAATTTAAAACAAAATGAATCCATGTTCGGTTGTGCTGTAATAAAAATACATCCACCGTCATTTAATAAGGAAACTGCTTTATCTAGGTATTCTCTAGAATTAGGTACATATTGTAAAACTCCACGAAAAATAATCAAATCATATTTTTCTTTCAAATCAAGTTTAGAAAATTCTCCACAATATATATTATGTTTCTTTTCTGCCTTTTCTGCTGCTTCTCTTCCAAACTCTACACCAAAAGTTTTATATCCATACTCATTAAATAAATCTAAAAATGAACCATTTCCACAACCAACATCTAAAACCTTTCCATTCTTTTTATATTGTTGAATAAAACTAAAATCTATTTTATACATTTTATTTCTTTTTTCTACTAATTCATCGTCATGTACATGAATTCGACTTAGATAATCATCCCAATATTTTTTTAACCCATTTTTATTTAGTCTTTTCTGTGCAAATACTATCCCACATTTCTTGCATTTTACTATATTGCACCCCATATTGTCTTTATATAAAAAATCAATACTTTGATCATTATCTAAATGCCATGGGCAAGTGTTTAATAATTCAAAATCTTCTTCTGTTAATTTATTCATTGTCGCCAACTACACTTTCATAATTAAATTATTTTGTATCAGTTTATCAACAACTGATATTATTTTTTTTACTGGCACCCCAATAATATTACTTATATCAAATAAATCATTACTACCATCTGCATATGCAATAAAATCAGTCATTGTCCTAACTTCATTATAAGTGTCCTTTTGGCTAATCGTTGGATACAATCCTCGCTTGCCAAGTTGAGGTTCACATAAACAATTTATTTTATATTTATCATTATATTCTAATCCCATAATACACTCTTGATAAACCTCATAAGCCCCCTGCAAACCATCTGGAGAAATCAAAGTCATATCATCTTTTGATGTATGATATTCCGGATATTCACCATATTTCGAACGACAAATAGCACATAATGGCAAATCAACCCCTGGAGCATTATACTGTCTTTCATCTGAGCCTCGTTGTAAAAATGTGTATGTTTTATAATCCGGATAATAGTATTTTAATATATTTTTTGCAACCTTATCTGCTAATGTATTTCCGTAACGTGATTCTACATAAGAAAAGGTTCTATTATCGCCTACACAAGATAAATTAAATCCTGCGATTACATTTTGTTTTAGATAATCTAAATTTCTACTTAAATATGTAATAGAGCCAATAGTTTCCGGAATGAAAATAATTCGATATGTATAACGTCGTTTTTCTAAACTAGCTAGCCATTTTGCTAAATGAATTGCTACTACTGGACCAGATAATTCATTATTTGCCATAGAAGGATGACATATATAAGTAGATAAAAAAACTTCTTCCTTAGTTTCTCCAGGAATAATGATTTCTCCATATGTTAAATTGCCATCTTTTAGTTTACTATCAATAAATATATGATATTCATCTTCTACTAAAGATTGTTTTTGATTTTCTGACATACAAAAACCATATCTTTCTTTGTAATAAGATGTTACATAGGGAATTACATCTGGCTGATCAGACTGTGTATAAATTATTGTTTTTAATTCATTTAGAGAAACTTTTTTATCGACAGGTAGGGAATAACCAACTACATGAAGATTTTGTTGTTTGAAATCAATAATTTTTTCACCTTTAGCATTTGCAATGTATGCATCATAGATATTCCATTCTTTTGGCACAGTCCAATCAAAAACTTTTGTACCAGTTGCTACTTCGTAAATATTCATATTTACATAAATACTTTTTAAAATATCTAAAGTATCTCGCACACCATTTCCCGTAATACTTCGGCAGATTGGGAATAACCTTTCTGCTAAATGATACATATTTTGACCATCTGTATTCATTACACTATTCACCCTCCTAAAGCACTTCAAAGGATAGTGGTGTTCCTTTTTTTACATCTGACTTTACCGTTTTCCCTATCAATACATCATAATACTTCGGGCTCAATCCTACCCCTGGTCTAATACTTCTCATATTCTTTTCCGTTATTACATCTCCTGCTTTCATATCTTCTACAATATATAAACTTCTTCTAAACTGTAATGACTTCTTTTCTTGCTCACTAATTCCATAATGAATCTCACCCAATGCTTCATATGCTCTGTTTGCTTCTTCTACTAACATTTTCATTTCGGTTGGCTCTAATGAAAAAACTGAATCTACTCCACCATCGGCACGAGAAATTGTAAAATGTTTCTCAATTACAGCTGCCCCCAAAGCGACGCTTGCAACAGCCGCTCCTATTCCTAACGTATGATCAGATAAGCCTACTTTACAATTAAATAACTCCCTCATATGTGGTATTGTTAGCAAATTTGTTCCTTCTGGAGTTGATGGATAATTACTTGTACATTTTAATAATGTTAAATCCCTGCAACCATTTTCTCTAGCTGTCCTGACTAATTCATCTAGTTCAGCAATACTTGCCATTCCTGTAGAGGCAATTATCGGCTTACCTGTTTGAGCCACTTTTTTGATTAACGGTAAATCTATATTTTCAAATGAAGCAATTTTGTACATTGGAACATCTAGTGATTCTAAAAATTCAACCGATGTAGAATCAAAAGGTGTACTAAATCCTAGAATTCCAAGTTCCTTACATCGTTTAAAAATTGGCCCATGCCATTCCCATGGAGTATAAGCTTTTTTGTATAAATCATATAATGAAGTACCACCCCACAAACTGTTTTTATCTTTAATGAAAAACTCCCGTTCTGCAATGTTTAATGTCATTGTATCTGCTGTATATGTTTGTAATTTAAGTGCATCAACACCAGCTTTTGCAGACAACTCTACAATTTCTAATGCTCTATCTAGAGACTGATTATGATTGCCTGACATTTCAGCAATAATAAAAGGTTTTTCTATATTTTTCTTAGTTATATTCACTTGCATTCACATCCAATTCAAAAAAGCCTTCATAAAAAATGTTATTAAAATTCACCATATATACTTTAATCAATTAACGATTTCGTGTAGATACACATATTACCTTTTAACTCTTCCTGATAATTAAGAATTTGAAAAATATGTCGCGATGCTACATTTTCCGATTTCACATAACCAACTATTTTTTTTAAATTGGCAGTACTTTTTAATAATTCCTGTTCCGCCAACTCTAATACACGCTTGCCATAACCCATTTTTCTATATTTTGAATCAATACTATAATTAACCACACCTATTTTTCCTTCTATATCTACACGAACCTGTCCTACTTCCATACCATCACACACTAAAATATAAAATAGTCTTGCATTATTCTCTAGTTTTTTTTCCAACCAATTTAAATGTTCATTAAAATCTATCAAATTACTATTAAATGAATTCTTACGAGTCTCTTTTTCATTGCGCCATATATACAATAACTTAGCATCATCCAATTCCACTGCCCGCAAATAACAATTTAATCCATTCATTATTTTTATCTCTCCTGAACCTAGTACAATTGTATTCCAATTTTTTATATTTTTCCCCATGCAAGCTTAATATGACTTCGAAAATAACAAGCTCGGTTACCAAAGAGCTTTTACCTAAATACTTAATAAACCCGCTTTCATCACAATCTTGGGCAATCTTAATCTGATTTTCTGCTACAGTAATTACAATCGCTGGCAATCCTAAAAAGCATCTCTCCCACATAGTAGTTCCACCAGCACCGATTGCTAAATCTGCTTGATTCATCATTTCTGCCATATTATTTATTTGGCAATAATAATTCATCCAGTGATATCGCTGACAAAATTCTTTTACTTCTTCTTTATACTGATTGCTTCCACCCACAACAACATTCACAGTAATATCTTCTTTATTTAATAAGACCAATGCTTTTAAAGTTTTCATTGTTTCATTGGTTAAGTCACTACCACCAAAAAATACGAGAATATTTTTTATTCGCCCATTCCGTTGTCGTTGTTTTTTCTTTTCTATATAAAATTCTTCTCTAAGTAGTGCATAGGTCGGACCTAATAGCAACTTACACTTACCACTTACCAGACCTTTATATCTATTATTCATATCAATATAATAGTTTTGGTCAAGCAATATATCACACTCATGCTTTCGATTTGCCAAGTCATCAATCACCACAATCTTTTTTACAAATGGTCGAATAGCTTTCTCCCAAGTTTCATCAATAGCATAACTATCTACTACTAACAATTCAGTATCCAAATTTTTTAATATTTCTTTTACTTCTTTTGCATCTTGTTCCTGCTTAACTGTCAGCCACTTCTCATAACCACACAATACATTATTTCTATCATTAGCAGGTAAAAGTTCTATACATTTAAACCCATTCTGTGTTATTAAATAATTTAAGTTACCTACTAAATTACGTGAAATAAAACGAATTTCAGCTTTTGTTTTTAATTGATTTGCTAGTGTAAGGCATCTCATTAGATGACCGCTACCTATTTGTGTTGATGAATCTACTCGAAAAATAATATATCGCATAGAATATTACACCTTCACATATTTATTATCTCTATTCATTTTGAGTACTTTTATTTGTTTTATATTCTCATTAATCCTATATAACTCAGGATGTGTATTTATCAGCTCAATAGCTTCTTCCAACGTAAATAATGCATTTTTTTTATATAAATGCTCATAAATTTTTTGAATCAAAGCCCAATCATCTTGTGTATCTAAAGTGAAACGATATTTTGATAAATCTTCTTCAATATCGTAACGTACAATATGATTACTATTTTCATAAATATATGGTGTTACATGTTCGTATTGATAATCTTCTTTTGCATTTAAATATGCCTGTTTCAGCATATCATAGGAAAATATCTCACCGCCAGTTCCCAACGTGATATTCTCTCCACAACATAAGATATCGGGTTTACTTTTCAAATACGCTTCAATCTGTTTATCTATAATTTCCCAATTAAGTATTGTATTATCAGCACATATACGAACAATATCCGTTAACCCGTATAACGTAGCAGCATGATAATATCGTGATAAAACATTCTTTAGCTCGCCTCTAAAGCACTCCACACCATATTTATTACATTCATCTTTAATTTTATTATCCTCAATGCTTGTACTAGTTGCAACGATAATCACATCCGCATTTTTTACTTGCTTTAATCTCGTTAATATATGACCTAGCACAGTTTTGTCTTCTAACTTCATTAATACTTTACCTGGCAAACGAGTTGATCCCATTCTTGCCTGGATGATACACCCAATTTTAGCTACCATGCTGTCCAACCTCCATCAACTGCTATATTCTGTCCTGTCAAATATGAACTAGCATCAGAAGCTAACAAAACAATAATACCTTGTAAATCTTCTGGTCGTCCAATACGGCCCAGTGGATTTTTGCTAGATAAATTTTTAATAAATTCCTTATTTTTTTGCACTTCACAACTTGGAAAAGGTCCTGGAGAAATAGAATTCGCTCGAATGTTTTTATTACCATACGTGGTTGCAAGATATTTCGTAAATTGTATAATAGCAGCTTTACCCGCACCATAATTTGCCGGATTATTAAAACCGCTATTCCCATAGATTCTTGAATCAGGAGCCACCATACCATACATAGACGCAATATTTATAATATTGCCATATTGTTGCTTTATCATCTGTTGCAAAGTATATTTAGTAACACGAAATACACCATTAATCGTTCCATCTATCCCTTTGCACCAGTCATCATTCGTCATATTTTCTACTTTACCAGCACAACTAAATGCAGCATTATTAATCAAAATATCAATTTTCCCTGTTTTATCTATGATATTAGCCAATTGTATTTTTATTGAGTCTTCATCTTTTAAATCAATATTACCACCAATACATACATCTAATTTATATTTATCTTTTAAATTCATAGCATATTTTTTATTTTTATCTTCATCATATCCTACTATAAATAAATTTGCACCAAACGCGGCCAATGCTTCACTCATTGCTTTCCCTAAGTGACCAGCACCTCCTGTAATGACAATTGTTTTATTTTTTAAAGAAAAAATATTATCAATCATATAACTTTAACCTCTTTAATTCCATAGACTTGGAACAATTATTTTTCGTTCAATTTTATTGAATCTGTTATATAACTCATCATAACAACCTTTAAAGCCATCACTTTCCGAGACAATCTTTAGATTAAATTCTAATTGCTGTTTAGTTTCTACACCAAAAACAACTTTATCTATTGATGGATTACAATAACTAAATAAAAAAGCAGCTTCACTCCGTGAGTATCCATAGTCGTTTGTAATATTATTAAATTTTTCCAAATAAGGTCTTGCTTCAATTAAATGTGCAGGCAATTTATCTATATCCATTAATAATAAACCTTGTAAAAATGCACTTCTTGCAAAAACTTTCACTTTATTTTTGTCAGCTAATTCAAAAAAATCAGTTTCATTTAGTCGCTGATCAAAAACATTATAAGGTATTTGTATGTAATCAATTAGTCCACTTTTCACTGCATTAAGAGCATCTTCTACACCATAAACAGATACTCCGATATTTTTGACTAAACTTTTTTCTTTACAAATTTGTAACCCTTTCATAATTTCCTGTCGATAAAAATCTTTTGCATCATGTAATAAATATCCATCTATAAGTGCCAACTTTAAACGTTTTAATGATCTTTCGACTTCCTTTATTACATTGTTCACAATATCATCCATTATATTAGGCTTCAATTTAGATATTACCTTTACAGAATCTTTAGCAATATTAAAATCGCCTAATAAATCTTCTGCATTTCCATAAACACTTGCTGTGTCAAATGTAGTAATACCTAAATCTATTGCTTTTTTTAACAAGTCAAAAGTTTCTGTTTTAACTGGCTGTCTGCCTATTGCATTATTAATTCCATACTTCAATCCAAATTGAACGGTTCCTAAGCAAAGCTTACTAGGCATTTTTTAGAATCCCACCTAAACATTTCACAACATATTCTTGCTGTTTATCTGTTAAATCATAAAATAGTGGCAATGTAAATACTTCTTCATAATATTTTTCACTAATAGGGAAATCACCTTTATTAAAACCAAGTTTTATATAATATGGCTGAGTATGTACTGGAATATAATGAAGGTTTAAATTAATCCCCTTTTCACGCATTTTAGCAAACAACTCTTGTTTTGTTATTTTCAATTTAGAAAAATCTGCTCTTACAACGTAAATATGCCAAGATGAATTTGTATTCTGCGATTGATATGGAAGTTTTAGTGGCATATTTTTCAATAATTCATTATAACGATTTGCTAGATATCTTCTTTTTGCCACAAACTCATCAATTCGCGCCATTTGACTTATTCCTAACGCCGCCTGTATATCAGTCATCCGATAGTTAAACCCTAAATCCACTTGCTCATAATACCAAGGACCATCAGATTCACGCTTCATAAAATCTTTATTACGGGTTATTCCATGACTACGAAATAAAATAAGTTTGTCATATAACTCTTTACTGTTAGTTAAAACCATTCCCCCTTCACCAGTCGTAACAATCTTGACAGGATGAAAGCTAAAAACCGTCATATCAGAATATTGACATGAGCCAATTTTAGTCTTCAGATAATCTGCACCAGTTGCATGTGATGCATCCTCAATAATCATAAAACCATATTTTTCTGCCAACTCTTTTAATCTCAACATATCACATGATTGACCAGCAAAATGTACTGGAATGACTACCTTCGGTTTTATTTTTGTTTCTTTTAGTTTTTGTTCTAATTCCGCTATGCTCATGTTATATGTATTATCATCAATATCAACAAAGTCAATGTCAGCTCCACAATACAATCCACAATTAGCAGATGCAACAAAAGTATTTGGACTTGTCCAAAGAATATCACCTTTTTTAAGCCCTGCTGCTAAACAGGCAATGTGAAGTGCTGATGTTGCATTAGTAACTGCGACTGCATACTTCGCCCCACAATAATTAGCCACATATCGTTCAAAATTTTCTATAGTCGGTCCTTGCGTTAAAAAATCTGATTTTAAAACTTCAATAACATTATCAATATCTTTTTGCGAAATATTTTGTTTTCCATACGAAATCATCAAGGATTCATCTCCCTTAATTCTTCTACAGTAAGAAAGTGTGGATTTGTTCCAGAATTATATTCAAATCCATCAGCGACAGGAAAACCTATTTCACCGATTGCATTGTGTTCATAATCAACTGCATAACTAAAACTAATTGAAGGTTTAATTACATAATGATCTGCAAATTCTAAAGTTTCATAATATGTATCTGCTGGACACATGATTTCATGCAATTTTTCCCCAGGACGAATCCCTATAACCTTTGTGTATAAATCGGGCGCAATTGCTTTTGCTAAATCCAGAATTCGCATCGAAGGGATCTTCGGGATAAATATTTCTCCTCCTTGCATTCGTTCGAAATTTTTCAATACAAAGTTCACACCATCTTCAAGTTTAAGCCAAAATCTTGTCATTCTTTCATCCGTAATTGGTATTTCTGTTGCTCCATTTGCAACAATCTTTTTAAAAAATGGCACTACTGAACCACGTGAACCTACAACATTTCCATATCGTACTACAGAAAATCTAGTTTTTCGATCACCAACTAAATTATTCGCTGCTGTAAACAATTTGTCCGAGGCAAGTTTTGTTGCACCATATAGATTAATCGGATTTGCCGCTTTATCCGTCGATAAAGCAATTACTTTTTCAACATTGCAAGCAATCGCTGCATCAATTACATTTTGCGCTCCATGAATATTAGTTTTAATACACTCCATTGGGTTATATTCAGCTGCCGGAACTTGTTTTAGTGCGGCTGCATGTACTACATAATCCACCTTATACATTGCTTTTTTTAATCGTTCAACATCACGCACATCGCCAATAAAATAACGCATACAAGGCTCATTAAATACTTGTTGCATTTCAAATTGCTTCAATTCATCACGTGAAAACACAATTACTTTCTTAGGTTGATATTTTTCAAACAATATTTGAATAAACTTTTTCCCAAATGAGCCTGTTCCACCAGTAATTAGTATTGATTTATTATTAAACATCTTCTCACTCCAACTTATTTTATATACGTTCTACCTGTCCTTCATTAAACTTTATCTTAAAATCACACTCTTCCAACGTACTAACACGATGAGCAATCGCGATAATTGTTATCTGCCCTTTTAATTTTAATATCGTATGTGTGATACTTTTTTCTGTTTCATTATCTAATGCCGAAGTCGCTTCATCAAGAATTAAAACTTCTGGCTCATAGTATAGTGCTCTGGCTATCCCTATTCTTTGTCTCTGTCCTCCGGATAGTTTTACACCACGTTCACCAACATACGTATAGCTTTTTTCTGGTAACTCTTCAACAAATTCATAAAGTTCTGCCATTTTAAGAACCTTATCTATTTTATCATCATCTATTTCTTGTTCTGGAATACCTAACGCTATATTTTCGCGTATACTACCATCAATTAAATAAATACTCTGGGGGACATAGGACAAGTTCGCCTGCCAAGCACGTATATTTTCAAATATATCAACACTATCCACAAGAATTTTTCCATTGGATGGGTTTAATAACCCAAGCATAATATCAACAAATGTTGTTTTCCCGGCACCAGATTGGCCAACAATTCCAACAAAACAACCTTTGGGAATACTAAAAGAAATTTGTTTTAGTACTTCTTTTTTCCCTTGCGGATATCTAAACGTTAATTTTTCTACTTTTATTTCTTTATTAAAGCCTAGTTGTTCTTTTTCCTCACACGTCTTAGCTTCGTATTGCAACTTTCTTTCTTTTATCGCTATTAATTCATCATAAAGAAGATTAAATAACGGCATTTGAAATTTGATACCATTCGATAAGTTTACAATACGATTTGCACAAGGCATTAGTCGAAATGCAGCTAACGCAAGTACTCCAAGAATCGGTACAATCTCCATGGGCTGTATCCCCATCATTAATTTCACAATAATCAAAATCAATAAAGTACTCGTAACCATAGTTTCAATAAACATTCTTGGCAACTGATTAATAAAGTTAAAATCACCATTTGCTTGTCCATATTTTTGATAGGCTCCAACGAATTCGTCCAAGAAATATTTTTCTTTTCTGAGTACCTTTGTCTCTTTAATTGCTCCTAACCCTTGATTTAGCCACTTCATATAAAGTGCTGAATACTTGTTTTGAACTTCTCCTCGTTTAGCAATTTTTTTACGAAACGTCTTTAAAATTGCATACATCATAGCACCTAGCAAACCAGCTACAATGATAGCTGTAAATGCATCTACCAATATAAGCATGCTCCATATGGTAACTGCCGTTATGGCTTCTGTAAGTAAGGTGAATGTCGGAATCAATATCCCCGTAAAAATAAGGATGGGACCACTTGATACATTGCGTAAAAGTGTTGCAGAGTTTTGATCTAAATGATATAAATATGGCTTACTTATATACCCTTCTAATAATCCCTCTGCATAAACAATTTGATTTTGCGTTGAAAAGTTAATTTGCAACTTAGTTAACCATGCCATATATAGATTTTTCAACACATACAATATAATCAACAATGCGGAGGAAAAGATAATAAACGATGTATGCGTGGTTATATTTAGAATTTCTGCATACTGTTTTACAACGATATGCTTATCTAAAAAGCCCTCATCCCCCATAATCGAAATCAGTGGCAATATTGCACCTATTCCAACGGCTTCAAGCATTGCACCTATCACCATACAAAAGACAATAACTCCACAATATCGTTGTTGTTTCGGTGTAAATATAGTAAATATCTTAAAGATATCTTTCATTAAAATTAACCCCTCAATTACTCATTATATTGGTGCGTTTCAAAGCCATGTTGTTCACAAAGCAAATCTCGTTTCGCACTCGTTAAATCTTCTTTTACCATCATTGCACAAAGCTCTGCTAAGTTAGTTTTTGGCTCCCAGCCTAATTTTTGTTGTGCTTTTGTCGCATCCCCTAGTAGTAGTTCTACTTCTGTTGGTCTAAAATATCTAGGATCTACCTCAATAATAGTTTTTCCTGTAGCTTCATCAATCCCTTTTTCATCAATACCTGTACCTTGCCACTTAATATTTATTCCTACTTCTTTAAACGCAAGTGTAACAAACTCTCGCACTTTATGTGTCTCTCCTGTTGCAACAACAAAGTCTTCTGGTTTATCTTGTTGAAGCATTAGCCACATCGCTTCAACATAGTCTTTGGCATAGCCCCAGTCACGTTTTGCACTGAGATTTCCTAAGTATAGCTTTTCTTGAAGTCCAAGTTTTATTCTAGCAACCGCTCTTGTAATCTTCCGCGTTACAAAGGTTTCCCCGCGAAGTGGCGATTCATGATTGAAAAGAATCCCATTACAAGCATAGATTCCATATGCTTCCCTATAGTTTACTGTTATCCAATAGCCATACAGTTTAGCAACTGCATACGGACTACGAGGATAAAACGGAGTCGTTTCTTTCTGTGGAGTTTCTTGTACCAAGCCATACAACTCACTCGTAGATGCTTGATAAAATTTTGTCTTCTTCTCTAGTTTCAAAATTCGAATTGCTTCTAAAATCCTAAGTGTTCCAAGTGCATCAGCATTTGCCGTATATTCTGGTGTGTCAAAGGAAACTTGGACATGACTTTGTGCTGCAAGATTATAAATTTCATCCGGCTGTACCTGTTGAATAATACGAATTAAATTCGTCGAATCAGTTAAATCTCCATAGTGCAAAAAGAATTTCACATTTTTTTCATGTAAATCTTTATATAAATGGTCAATTCTATCCGTATTAAATAAAGATGATCTGCGCTTGATTCCATGTACTTCATAGCCCTTTTCAAGCAAAAGTTCTGCTAAATATGCACCATCTTGTCCCGTAATTCCTGTTATTAACGCTACTTTCTCCATCTAATAAATGCCTCCATCTTATCCTTTATTTAAATCTTCTTTAATTCTATATTTCTTCAAATTATTCCTTACTCCATGTTTTCCTTTACTTTCACTCACACCTTCAGTACTACTTTTCATTAAAAGTACTCGTACGGTTTGTATCATAATCACAAAATCCATAAACAAATCACATTTTTGAATGTACATTAAGTCATAAATCAATTTATCGTAGACCGTCGTGTTATACTTCCCATATACTTGTGCCATTCCAGTTATCCCTGGTTTTACATTGTGTCGATATAAATATTCTGTAATCTCCTTTTTAAACTGTTTTACAAAAAACGGACGTTCTGGTCTTGGCCCTACAATACTCATATCCCCCATGAGAACGTTAAATAGCTGTGGTAATTCATCTAACCTAGTAGCACGAATAAACTTTCCTACTTTCGTAATACGTGCATCTTGCTCTTGCGCCATAACTGGCCCAGAATTCCGTTCAGCATCTTGCTTCATACTACGGAATTTATATACTTTAAATTCATTTTCATACCTGCCAGTACGGACTTGACTATATAAAATAGGACCTTTGCTATCCAGCTTAATGGTAATCGCTATTAAAACCATAATTGGGCTTAATAAAATAATCGCTAAACTAGATATGATTAAATCAACGATTCTTTTTAACGATCTTTTTTCTAGCGTTAGCTTTAAATATTTAGGCTGAAAAAATGGAATATCATCTATTTTATCTATCTCCAAACCACTACAGAACAATTCATATACAGATGGCATTAACAGTACCTGTTTATCTAGTTGCTGACAAAAATTCACGATATTTTCTTTCTTTTTTAATGGCAAATCAGAACAAATAATAATGAGATCTATGGTATAGATAACATCTTTCCATTCATCACTATCACTATCTGTCGATACATAGCTAACCTCATATTTCAATTGCGGCGATATGCTGAGCCTAGCTAAAACACGTACCGCTTCCTCTTGGCTCCCAATAATTAAAGCCCTTTGCGGCGCGGATAACATCATTTCTATCCGCCACATACTATATTGCCAAAAATTCAAGAGGAATAGTTGTCCTATCGCAGTGAGAAGTAGTACACTTCTTGAATACGCAAATTCACGTAAAAAAAAGCTAATCGCCATCATAATAACTAAGCTATAAAATACTGATATCAATATGCCTAAAAAAATCTCGCCATAGCGTTTTTTCTTTAACGAAAACAATCCATATACATTAAATAACATTCCCATTAATATCACATTAATCGGCATCATATCATAATATATTTTCATATTCGCTTGTTCAGGCATAAAGATGAAAACAACATTAACAGCTAAATACGTTGCAACTACAGTGGCACTTATATCCCCAACCAGCAAAATCAATTTTCGTAATGTGGGAAAGTTTTTTTGCACACAAAACACCCTTTTATTTAAAATCAAAAAACACATAAATTATTATATAATATAACGATTTTATGTGTTTTTTATTATAACATATTATCGCACTAAGTTACATATACAAATGTATTTTCAGTAAAAATTTGCAAGCTATATTTTTGATTTAATAATCATACCACTTATATATAAAGATTCGTTGCATTATTCATATAACGCAACGAATCCTTATATCACCATTTTTCAATTGTTCGAGTAATTCATGGATACTTTGTTGCAACTGCTCTAGTTTTCCTTCTATGCGTACCAGCAAATAAGCTGATACTACCATTGGAAATCCATACACCTCCTATTTAGGTACATTCTAAATAGAAGATAATCTAAATATTAAGAGTTTCTATTTCTCAATTCGCATTGCACCAAATTTAGCAAATTTTCCCCCTTATAGTGGATTCCTCTTAATCCTGCAGTTTCAGCACATTCTACATCAGATAACTTGTCACCAATCATTATACTATTTTGCCTATCAACATCCTCATATTTGCTAAAAGCTTGTTCAATTAATCCTGTTTTAGGCTTACGACAATTGCATGATATCGCATATTTTTCAACATTGCCGTTTTCATAATGCGGACAGTAAAAGAAATCATCAATATGTGCATCATATTTCGCTAGCTCTTCATTCATCCACTGATGAAGTTGCTTTACATCCTCTTCTTCATAGTAGCCTCGCGCTATACCGCTTTGATTGGTAATGACAAAAACATAAATCTGCTTTTGATTTATGTAGCGAATTGCTTCAATCGCATTTGGCATCCAAACAAAGTCTGCTTTTTTATACAAATAACCAATATCTTGGTTCAGGACACCATCACGGTCAAAAAAAACGGCTCGTTTTTTCATCGCGTAAAGTAACCGCCCGCATCAAGAAACTCGCAATATTCTCTTACAGCATCTTCTAATGAATAAAAACCACCGTCATATCCTGCCGCTTCAAGTTTCGCTAAATCAGCTTGCGTATAGTTTTGATATTTTCCTTTTAAAACCTCTGGAAAATCAATATATTCAATTCTTCCTTTATTAAAATGCGCAATAATTGTTTCTGCTACAGCTTTAAAAGTATGAGCCTTTCCTGTTCCACAATTATAAATTCCACTCGGCGCGTTATTCTTCCAAAACCAAAGATTTACCTTTACTAAGTCTTTCACATAAACAAAATCACGAAGTTGCTCTCCATCAGCATAACCATCTATTCCTTTAAACAATTTCACATAACCATTTGATTTCATTTGATTATACAATTGATAAACAATAGATGCCATTTTCCCTTTATGATGTTCTTGTGGTCCATAG